>NZ_JBMOXA010000005.1:0-280305 GCF_049316285.1 Variovorax sp. HJSM1_2
ATCTGGGCAGCGCCGGTGATCATGTTCTTCACATAGTCAGCGTGGCCAGGGCAGTCCACGTGAGCGTAGTGACGCGTGGCGGTTTCGTATTCCACGTGAGCGGTGTTGATCGTGATGCCGCGTGCCTTTTCTTCAGGAGCTGCGTCGATCTGATCGTAAGCCTTGGCTTGGCCGCCGAACTTGGCCGCCAAAACGGTGGTGATGGCTGCGGTCAGCGTGGTCTTGCCGTGGTCGACGTGGCCAATCGTGCCAACGTTGACGTGCGGCTTGGTACGTTCAAACTTTTCTTTTCCCATTTTTTCGGCTCCGAAAAAAACAACTTAAATCAAACAACCAAACGCTGGTGTCTGTGTGCGGCACACCAAAGCGGAATAAATTTGGTGCCCTTTGCGGGAATCGGACCCGCGACCTCTCCCTTACCAAGGGAGTGCTCTACCACTGAGCCAAAAGGGCACTTACAAGTACTTTGTGCAAACCGCTTGCACAAACCCTGCATTCTTCGTATCGCTCGGCGCTCATGGAGCGGGAGACGGGAATCGAACCCGCGTCATTAGCTTGGAAGGCTAGGGTTCTACCATTGAACTACTCCCGCAAAGAAGTACCACAATGAGTAGCCTCCAAGCGTTGCATCCAAGCGCCGCCGATACTTTCAATTCTTTCGCATTCATCAACCAGGTTGATGGTGGAGAGGGCTGGATTCGAACCAGCGTACTCGTAAGAGGGCAGATTTACAGTCTGCTGCCATTAACCACTCGGCCACCTCTCCAGCGAACCTCGAAATATAGCACATTTTGGTGAATTGCCAAAATGACTTCATTTCGATTGGCGCCATTCTAGGCGATTTCGGAGCCGTTTCTGGCTGAGCGCTCAACTAAGTTGATTTCTTCTTGTCTTCTCAACCATCTTCACATTCATCTGCGCATCAAAGCCGCCAGTCCATGGTGATGCTCTGCTCCTGCAGCCAGGCTTGTGCCTGCAGGAAGTGACCGCAGCCGAGAAAAGGCACGGGTGGGCGGCTGGCCGACAGTGGTGAGGGGTGGTTGGATTGCAGTAACAGGGCTTTGCGCCCATGTTGCTTGGCGGTTTGCTCTATCAGCGGCGCTTTGGCTTGTGCGTGTGCGCCCCACAGCAGATAGACGCAAGCCGGCGCCTGGGCTGCGACGGCCGCCAGAATGCTGTCGGTGAAGATTTCCCAGCCTCGTTTTGCGTGGCTTGCGGGCTGCCCATCTTCCACTGTCAGGCTGGTGTTGAGCAGTAGCACGCCAGCTTCGGCCCAGGCCTTGAGTGAGCCGGTGGCGGGTAGTGCGGGCAGCAGCGCTTCTTTTTGCAGCTCTTTGAAGATGTTGCGCAGCGATGGCGGTGTTTTGACGCCTGGTGCCACCGAGAACGCCAAGCCTTCGGCCTGACCCGGTCCGTGGTATGGGTCTTGGCCGAGGATGACCACGCGCACCTTGTGCAACGGCGTGAGCGCCAGTGCACGCAGCGGGCTGGGTGGGTACACCACAGCGCCGTCGGTCAAGCGCTGGCTTACAAACGCGCCCAGTTGGCGCCCGGTGGGGCTGCTGAAAAAGGCGTCAACCGCAGCTTGCCAGTCGGCGGCAACTGGCCATTGTTCCGGCGCCCAGGTGCTGAGCCGCGGTGTTGACGACGGTTTTTCGGCTTCAGGAAAGTCAAAAGCCAAATTGGCCTGTGGGGCAGTCTGCATCAGTGGGGCATGCTCACAATTTCAAAGATCGAAAGATCAGTTTGTGCCAAACATCTCGGCCAGGGCCTCGCCTGGCTCGGCCACGCGCATAAACGCCTCGCCCACCAGGAAGGCGTGTACGTCGGCTTCGCGCATGCGCTGCACATCAGCCGCACCCAAGATGCCACTTTCGGTGACCAGGATGCGTTCCGCTGGAACTTCCTTGCGCAGGGCGAGGGTGGTGTCCAGCGTGACGTCAAAGGTGCGCAGGTTGCGGTTGTTGATGCCTATCAGCGGTGTCTTCAGTTTCAGCGCGCGTTGCAGCTCCGCGCCGTCGTGCACTTCCACCAGCACCGCCATGTCCAGCGTACGTGCGATGGCTTCCATCTCGGCCATTTGGGCGTCGTCCAGGATGGCGGCGATCAGCAAGATGCAGTCAGCGCCCATGGCGCGCGACTCGTAGATTTGGTAGGCGTCGATCATGAAGTCCTTGCGCAGCACCGGCAGTTGGCACGAGGCGCGCGCTTGCTTCAAATAGTCGACCTGGCCTTGGAAGAACTGGCGGTCCGTCAGCACCGACAAACAGGCCGCGCCACCCTCGGCGTAGCTTTGCGCGATGTCGGCCGGAATGAACTCGCCGGTGCGCAGCACACCTTTGGAGGGGCTGGCTTTTTTGACTTCGGCAATCACCGCCGCCTGGCCTGCAGCGATTTTGCTGCGGATGGCGCCGACGAAATCGCGCGTCAACACACGCGATTCGGCGTCGGCACGCATGGCCGCGAGGGAGGTGCGTTTCTGGGCGGCGGCAAGCTCTTGGCGCTTGACTTCAACGATTTGGTTCAGGATGTCGGACATGGTTCTGGATCTATTGGGGCGTTCGGCAGAGGAGGCCGTAGGGTACGGCAGATGCCCCAATTAGATCATTGCCCGAGAGCCTGAGATCAACTCAGTTTGACGACCTGCCCTAGCGCCAGTGATTGCGCCGCCGCGTCCGCCAGCTTTTGCGCCGCCACGCCATCGGCAATGCTGGTGCGAAACGGCGCGCCGGACTGCAGGCACTCAAAGAAGTGTGTGATCTCCAGCCGGTAGGCATCGCGGTAGCGCTGCAGGAAGAAGTTTTCCGGCGTGTCGGCGCGCACACCCTTGGCGTCGGACTGCACCACCTCGCTGGGGCGGTGGTTGCCGCATTGCAGCATGCCGGTGGAGCCCAGCACCTCAAAACGCTGGTCGTAGCCGTAGGCGGCGCGGCGCGAGGTGTTGATTTGCGCCAGGCGGCCGGCCTTGGTGCGGATGGTGACGGCGGTGCAATCGATGTCGCCGACGGCAGCGATGGCCGGGTCGGTCAGGCACGAGCCGGTGGCGTGCAGGGTGTCAGCCTCGTCGCCGTCCACACACAGAATCCAGCGGAAGATGTCGAAGTCGTGGATCAACATGTCGCGGAAGATGCCGCCCGAGGCCTTCAGATATTCCGCTGGAGGTGCACCGGGGTCGCGGCTGGTGACGACCAGCATCTCGGGCGTGCCAATCTCGCCCCGGTCCAAACGGCTGCGGGCTTCGTTGAAGGTGGGATCAAAGCGTCGCTGAAAGCCAATCATGCAGGCCACGCCAGCGGCTTTCACCGTGTCGGCACAGGCCTGTGCGCGAGCGACGGACAAGTCCACCGGCTTCTCGCAAAAGATGTGTTTGCCGGCGTGGGCGGCGCGGGTGATCAGGTCGCTGTGGGTGTCGGTGGACGAAGCGATGGCCACCACGTCAATCGACGGGTCGGCAAACGCCGCGTCTACGCTGCTGACCTGCGCGCCGTGTTGGCCCGCCAGGTCTGCCGCTGCAGCCGTAGCAGGGTCGCACACATATTTGAGTTGAATGCCCGGCAGGGCGGCGAGGTTGCCCGCGTGGATGCGGCCGATACGGCCTGCGCCAAACAGTGCGACGTTTTTCATTTCTTTTGTCTCCGTTGATGTGTTTGTTGTTGGAAATTTAGAGTTCACGAACCGGGCCACCCGCGATGGGGGGAACAGGGGTGTAGGCCAGTTCGGTCTGGTAGGCCAGCGCGATGAACAGGCTCTGCGCCAGGCACATGGTGTTGGTCAGTGCGCGAAAGCCAAACGTAGCGCTCTCGGGCACCACCAGCGTGGCGCTGGACAGATCGGCCAGTGGGCTCATCTGGCTGTCGGTGATGGCGATCAGGCGCGCACCCGCGGCCACGGCCGCTTGGGCGCACTGCATAGACTCTTCGGCATAGGGCGAGAAGCTCACCACCACCATCACATCGTCCGGCCCCAGGCCACGTAGCTGGCCTTCGCTCATGCCGCCCAGGCCGGACAGCAGTTCAATACGTTTATCGGTGTGCTGCAGTGCGTACACCAGATAGGTCGCCACAGGAAACGATCGGCGCGAGCCAGCCACCCAGATGGTGGGCGCCTCGACCAGCATGGCCACCGCTTCGTCGAACACCGTGCTGTGCAGGTCGCGTTGCAACTCCTGCATGCCGGCGATGCTGCCGCCTATGAACTCGTGCGCAATGTCGGCGCTGGACAACTGTCCTTGCGCGGCCTCAATCAGGCTGCGGATGCGGGCCTGGTAGTCGCGGTTGGGCGCAATCTGTTTGGCAATGCCATCGCGAAAGATCTTCTGCATCTCGGTATAGCCCGAGAAGCCGAAGTGTTTGGCAAACCGGATCACCGCCGAGGGCTGCACACCGCAGCGCTCGGCCACATCCTGGATGCGGTCCAGTCCGATGTGGTCGCGGTGCTGTTCCACATAACGCGCAATCACCTTGAGCTGACGGCTCAGCGAGTCGAACGCTTCGCGAATGGACTGCAGCAATTGCTCGGCGGGGGAGACCTCGGGGAGCTTGGTTTTAGGGGCCGCTGCAGTGCGCTTGCGCTCTGTGGGCTTGGCAGGCCGTGCGCTGGAAGGCTTGAGCTTGGTCAACGGTGCGGCTCCTGCTGAAGTTAGAAAACAGAAAAAATATTCTAAGTGTTTTTTCTAATGCAACTATTTTCGGTTCTGTCACGCTTTGGACATTATTTTTCGCGACCATAGCCGAGCCGCAGGATTGCACCACGCTGACGTGTCAGTCCTGTGGCAATGCCCATGGGGCAAACCGCTTAGTGTCATTTTTCAGAGTTCAGCAGATTCCAGTAAGGCGCCTCAGTCCATGCCCACCCAACCGATGATTTCCGTGCGCGGCCTGCGCGTGGCCTATGGCGCGAATGAAGTGCTCAAGGGTATTGACCTGGACATCGAGCCCGGCCGCTTTGTTGCACTGCTGGGGGCTTCGGGTTGTGGCAAGACCACGTTGCTGCGCACGCTGTCGGGTTTTAACGCGGCAGCGGCCGGCAGCATTACCGTCAAGGGCCGCGACATCCTGGCAGAGCCACCCGAGCGTCGTGGCATGGCCATGGTGTTCCAGTCGTACGCGCTGTGGTCACACATGAACGTGGGGCAGAACATGGGTTACGGCCTGAAGCTGCGCAAGGTGGCCCCGGCCGAGATTCGGCGCCGTGTCGGTGCCTTGCTCGACATGCTGGGTTTGGCCGGTTTTGAGGACCGCCCGGTCACCGCCCTGTCCGGTGGCCAGCGCCAACGCGTGGCGCTGGGGCGCGCGCTGGCGGTGGAGCCTGAAATCCTGCTGCTGGACGAGCCTCTGTCCAACCTCGATGCGCGCATCCGCCTGCAGATGCGCCACGAAATCCGCTCCATCCAACGCCGCCTGGGCCTCACCGCCATTCTGGTGACACACGACCGCGAAGAAGCCATGGTGATGGCCGATGTGGTGGTGGTGCTCGACCAAGGCAAGATCGCGCAGATTGGCTCGCCCGAAGACGTTTTCCAACGGCCCGCTTCGCCCTACGTGGCCTCGTTCATGGGGGCTGAAAACATCATCGATTGCCAGGCCTTGCGCCAGGGGGACGGTGTGGTGTTGCAGGTTCCCGCGTCAGATGGTGTGCCTCAAACGCGTATCGAGAGTGTCCACGTGGCCGATGCCGAGCGTGTGGTCTCGGGCGCGGTGCAAGTGCATTTCCGCAGCGAACGCGCCTCTTTGCAATTGCAGCAATCCGAGCCGAATGGCGCTCTGCAACTGCCGGGCCGTATCAGCCAGGTGAGCTACCTGGGTGGTGGCTACCGCTGCGAAGTGGCCACGTCCAGCGGCAGCTTTTTTATCGATCACCCCAGCGCCGTACCACACGGCGCCGAGGTCACCGTATGTGTGCCCGCAGACGCCTTGCACGTCTACCCGCGCGATCCGCAACGTGTGGCGGCGGCACACGTTTGATCCAGGTTTGATTTTCGAAACTTTTTGACTGACTTATTTCCTGAAGGAGTTTTCATGAAGAAGATGCACCGTTCCGTGGCGATGTCCATCGCCATTGCCCTGGGTTCCTGGGGCGGCCTGGCCCAGGCGCAAACCACGCTGAACGTGATCAGCGGTGGCTCGCAGAACATGGTCGACTACATCACCGACTACCTGGGCCCGCTGTTTGAAAAGCAGAATCCCGGTGTGAAGGTCAGTGTGGTCGGCACCGGCCCGGATGACGCGGGCTCGCAAAAGATGTTGGAGAAGCTGCAGGCGCAAAAAAGCGCGGGTGTGGCCACATGGGACACCGATGTGGTCATCCCCAACCAGCAGAAAACCGGCGAGATGGTGCAGGAAGGCCTGCTGATGAAATACCGCGACAGCATTGCCACCGGCAAATATGCGGTCAGCCAGTCGGCCAAACAAGCGCTGGGTGTGAACGTCGATGGCTACGTGATGCCTATGTTCGAGAGCCAAACCGCCATCGCCTACAACCCCGACCTGGTGAAGAACCCACCCAGCTCGTACGACGAAATGCGCGCCTTCGTGGCCAAGAACCCCAAGGCCTTTGGCTACAACGGTTTGAAGAACGGCATGTCGGGTGTGGCCTTTATCGTGGGCTGGATGTACGCCTACGGCGGCAACCCCGACGTGGTGCAGCAGGGGCCGTACGACGCGAAGAACTCGGCTGGTTGGAAGAAGGCCTTTGCCGACCTCAAAACCTTCAACCAGCAAGTTGTCTTCACCCCAGGCAACGCCGGCACACTCGACATGCTGAACCGTGGCGAAATCGCCATGGGCCCGGTGTGGGTCGACATGTTCCAAAGCTGGAAGGCCGAAGGCCGCCTGGCGCCGAATCTGCGCCTGAAGATCTTGTCGCCCGGCATGCCTGGCCAGCCTTATTACTACGCCATTCCCGCCAAGGCGAAGAATGTTGACCTGGCCAAGAAGTTCATTGCGCTGGCCACCAGCCCCGAAGTGCAGGCAGAAGGCATAGTCAAGCGTTTCAACTGGTACCCCGGCATCGATGCCAACGTGGTCAAGCCCGCACTCGACCCCAAGGTGTGGAACGCGCTGTTTGTTGACATTACACCGGCTGAACTGGCAAAGAACGGCAAGCCCTTCCCACTCGCGCCTTACTTCAAAGACCTGCGCGAACAATACGAAGCACAAGTTCAGAATTGATTGTGATCAAGCCTAGCGGGGACACCCCCATGCGCAGGCTGGGTCTGGCGCTGCTTCTGATGGCGCCGGCCGTGGTCATGGTTGGCCTGCTGTTTGTCTACCCTTTGCTGGTGTCACTCGCCTTTGCGTTCCGCAACGAGTCCACCGGCACCTGGGACCTGAGCAACTTCAACAAAGCCTTCGCGCTGTATGGCGGCGACATCGCCTTGACCGCGGGTGTCACCGTGTTGTCGACGGCGCTGGTCGGTGTGTTGGCGATTGCCATTGCGGGCTACCTCACGCTGGGCGAGAACCCGCGCGCCGTGTCGCTGCTGCGCTGGATCTACCGCTGGCCGCTGTTTATTCCGTTTGTGGTGGCGGCGCAGTTGATGCGTACCTTCCTGGCGAAAAACGGCATGCTCAACAACGCCTTGATGTCGCTAGGTGTGGTCGACCCCCTGCACGCCATCAGCCTGCTTGATTGGCGCGGTGTGGTCATCACTTTTGTGTGGAAGCAACTGCCGTTTGCCGCGTTGTTGATCAGTGGCGCCATGGCTTCCATGGACCGCTCGATGATCGAGTCCGCGCGTGGCCTGGGCGCGGGGCGCTTGCGCATTTTGTTGGAGATCGTGGTGCCGCAAGTGCAGTCCACCGTGTTTGTGGCCTTGATTCTGTCGTTTGTCACCATGCTTTCTGCGCTGTCTGTGCCCATGATGCTGGTCGCCGGTTCACCCACCTTGCTGACCGTGGACATGGCCTGGCGCGTCAACTCCTATGGCGACTACGGCGTGGCCAACGCGCTGGGTTTTGTGTCGTTTGCCATGAGTGGTGTGGCGGCCTGGTTTTACCTGCGCCAAGGTATACGTGAAGGAGGCAAGCCGCGATGAGTTTGTCGACCGCACTTTCTTCCTTGCCCCCTTTGCATAGGCACAGGTTCCGTTTGCCGCCAGCGCTGGGCGGCATCTTCCGTGGCCTGTTGATTGGCCTGCTGGCGGTGGCCATCTTCGGCCCGCTGCTGAATATGCTGATCTGGACCGTGGCCGAAGCCTGGTACTTCCCGGCCAAGCTGCCGGTGCGCTGGGGTTTTGCGTTCTGGACCAAGGTGTTCCGGCCCGAAGCCGGTGCCATGCAGGCCTTGTGGACCAGCCTGGTGATTGCCGTGCTCACCGTGCTGCTGAGCCTGGCCATCGCCATTCCGGCCGGTTACGCGCTTTCCAAACGCGACCTGCCGCTGCGCAGCCTGTTCCTGCTGTTCTTCCTGCTGCCGCAGGCCTTCCCCACCATTGCGGTGCACCTCAACATCGCGCGCATCTTCTACGGCCTGGGGCTTACCGGCACCATTCCGGGGGTGATGCTGGTGCACGCCATCCAGGGCCTGGTGTTTGCGGTGTGGATCGCTTCCGCCACCTTTGCCGCCATAGGCACCGAGCAGGTGGAGGCTGCGCGCAACCTCGGCGCATCACCCTTGCGCGCGTTTTTGACGGTGTCGCTGCCGCTGGCCGCGCCGGGCCTGATGGCCAGCGCCATCTTTGTGTTCCTGATCTCGCTCGATGAGTTCTCCGGCACCTTTTTTGTGGGTGTGCCCAATGTGCGCACGCTGCCACTCACCATGCTCAACGCCGCGCTGGAAGGCAACTACCAGATCGCCTCGATCACCGCGCTTTTGTTATTGGTGCCATCGGTGTTGTTCATGTTGTTTGTCGAGCGCTTTTTGAAGGCTGACGTGTTGTCGGGTGTGGGCAAATGACGCCGGCCTATTCCATCTGGCTCATGCCCGGCGCTGCAGATGCGGCCATGCTGCAGGCGCTGGTGCACGAACTGGCGCCGCAGTTTGGCCAGCCCAGCTTTGTGCCCCACATCACCATCCAGGGCGACCTGGAGTTACCGCTGGAGACGGTGGTGGCGCACACGCGCCAACTGGCCGCCACGTGCTCGGCGCAAACCTGGCCGGTGTTAGACGTGCAGCGCAGCGACTTTTTCTTTCGCTGCCTGTTTTTGCGTTTTGCCGACCAGGCCGTTTTTGACGGACTGCAGCAACAGTCGCAAGACTTGTCTGGCACGGCACAGGGCTTGTCGCCTTATCCACACATCAGCCTGGCTTACGGCCAGGTGCAGCCGCAACAACTGGCCCTGGTCGATACGCTGCGCGCGCGTTTTATGGGCCGCAGCATCCACTTCGACCATCTCTCGGTTTGCCTGTCGTCCAAAGACACACCGATTGCCGACTGGCGCTGTGTGTTCGACGCGCCCCTGGCCCATCTCTGAGACGGGTCACCCAGGTGGGCTGTCATTTTTTCAAAATTAGAATATATTTTCTAATGGAAAACACGATGAAAAATTGCATGCGTGTTCGGTAAGCTGTAGGCCAAGCCGCCTCAACCTTCCACCATTTCACCCTCATGACCGCAAACCTGTCCATCCCCTCCGGCCGCCGTTTCGATCTGGCCTGCCTGGGCCGCCTGGCGGTCGACCTGTATGCGCAGCAAGTGGGTGCCCGGCTGGAAGATGTGTCCAGCTTTGCCAAATACCTGGGTGGCAGTTCGGCCAATATTGCGTTTGGTGTGGCGCGCCTGGGCTTGCGCGCCGCGATGATCTCGCGTGTCGGCGACGAGCAGATGGGCCGTTTTCTGCAAGAGACACTGGCGCGTGAGGGCTGCGACATCTCGCAAATCCAGCTTGACCCGCAGCGCCTCACCGGCCTGGTGTTGCTGGGCCTCAAAGACCGCGATACCTTCCCGCTGCTGTTTTACCGCGAAAACTGTGCCGACATGGCCATAGACGCCCAGCAGCTGGACCAGGCTTTTATCGCCCAATGCCGCGCCTTGCTCATCACCGGCACACACCTCAGCGCGCCCACGGTGCGCGAGGCGTCCACGGTGGCGCTGCAATACGCGCAGAAACATGGCGTTTTGCGTGTGCTGGACATCGACTATCGTCCGGTGCTGTGGGGGCTGACCAAACGCGGCGAAGGCGCCAACCGTTTTGTGGCCGACGCGGCGGTCACCGCGCAACTGCAGGCCATGTTGCCCCAGTTTGACCTGCTGATCGGCACAGAAGAAGAGTTTTTGATAGCCGGTGGTGTGGCCGGCGACCTGATGGCCTCGCTGCGCGCCGTGCGCCAGGTCACGCCCGCCGCACTGGTGGTGAAGCTCGGTGCGGCGGGCTGCTGTTTTATCCCTGGCGCCGTGCCGGCCAGCATTGAAGAGGCCGAGACCGTGCGCGGCGAGCGCATCGAGGTGATGAACGTCTTGGGCGCGGGCGATGCGTTTGCTGCGGGGCTGATGAGCGGCTTCTTGCGCGGCCAGCCGTTTGCCGAAGCCGCCGCCACCGCCAATGTGTGCGGCGCCATCGTGGTGTCGCGCCACGCCTGTGCACCGGCCATGCCCACACCCGAAGAAATTGCGCATTGGCTCAGCGGCCAGCGCAACCCCAAGGTTGATGCCGACCGCCAACTGGCGCACCTGCACCGCACTACCGCCGCGCGGCAGGCCTGGCCGTCGGTCAATGTGATGGCGTTTGACCACCGCAGCCAGTTTTTTGACATGGCGCGTCATGCCGGTGTGAGTGAAACCCGCATCCCAGCGTTGAAGAAGCTGCTGGTCAAAGCCTACGCGCAGGTGGAGCACGCGCGCCAATTGCAGGGCCGTGGTGGTGTGCTGGTCGACGGTGGCGACTACGGCGCCGATGCACTGGCCAGCGCCACCGGGCGCGGCTGGTGGGTGGGCCGTCCGGTGGAGCTGCCCAGCTCGCGCCCGCTGCGTTTTGACGGCACACGCTCCATAGGCAGCACGCTGCACCAGTGGCCGGCCGAGCAGGTGGTGAAGTGCCTGGTGCACTACCACCCCGACGACGCCCCCGAGCTGCGGCTGGAGCAGGAGCTGAAGCTGGCCGAGCTGTGGGAGGCCACACGCACCAGCGGCCACGAGTTGCTGCTGGAAGTGATCTGCCCCAAGGCCATGACGCCAGCCGGCACCGAAGACGCGGCCGTGCTGCGCTCGGTGCAACGCATCTACAACCTGGGCATTCGGCCCGAATGGTGGAAACTCTCGCCCATGAGCGAGCCCGGCTGGGCGGCCTTGGCGCAACTGGTGACCGCGCGTGACCCCCAATGCCGTGGCGCGGTCATCCTCGGGTTGAACCAGCCGCTGCAGGAGTTGGCGGCGAGTTTTAGCCAAGCGCAAAACCCCATAGTCAAAGGCTTTATGGTGGGCCGCTCGCTCTGGGCCGCACCCGCGCAGCAATGGCTTGCCGGCACGCTGGACGATGCCGGCCTGGTGTCGCAGGTGGCGCGTAATTTTGAAATGCTGGTCGATGCCTGGCGTGCCAGCCGCCCACACCAAGGTGCGTAAAGGCGACTAAAGGTGAGTAAGAGCATGCAAACCAAAAGCCCCACGCAGCGCCTGACCATGGCCCAGGCGCTGGTGAAACACCTCAGCGCGCTGCAGATCGAAATGGCCGACGGCAGCCTGCAGCCCTATTGCGCCGGTGTGTTTTCGATTTTTGGCCACGGCAATGTGGCCGGTATTGGCGAAGCCCTGTGGGCCGAGCGCGCCGCACTGCCCACGCTGCGCGCGCACAACGAGCAGGCCATGGCGCATGCGGCCATCGCCTACGCCAAAGCGCAGTTTCGTCAGCGCATCATGGCCGTCACCACCTCCATAGGTCCGGGCGCCACCAACCTGGTGACAGCGGCCGCGCTGGCCCATGTCAACCGCCTGCCGGTGTTGCTGCTGCCGGGTGACAGCTTCAGCTCGCGCGCGCCAGACCCGGTGCTGCAGCAACTGGAAGACTTTCAACACGGCGACGTGAGCGTGAACGATGCCTTCCGCCCCGTCACGCGTTACTTCGACCGCATCCAGCGCCCCGAGCAAATCCTCAGCGCGCTGCCGCGCGCCATCCAGGTGATGACCGACCCCGCCAACTGTGGCCCGGTCTGCCTGGCTTTGCCGCAAGACGTGCAGACCCAGGCATTTGATTGCCCCACGTCCTTCCTGGCGCCCAGCACCGTCTACTTCCGCCGTCCGCCTGCCGATGTACGCGAGTTGCAGGCGGCGGCCAGCTTGCTGCGCAGCGCGCAGCGCCCGTTGATGGTGGTCGGTGGTGGTGTGCTCTACAGCCAGGCCTGGGATGGGCTGCGCCAGTGGGCCGAAGTATTTGGTGTGCCGGTGGTCGAAACCCAGGGCGGCAAAAGCAGCCTGGCCTGGGATCACCCGCTCAACGTGGGGGCCATTGGTGTCTGTGGTGCGCCCAGTGCCAATGCGCTGGCGCGTGAGGCCGATGTGGTGCTGGCGATTGGCACACGTTTGCAAGACTTCACCACGGGCTCGCACAGCCTGTTCAGCGCCGCGCGCATTATTGGCCTCAACGTGCAGCCTGTGGATGCGGCCAAGTGGGGCGGCACCAGCCTGGTGGCCGATGCGCGTGTGGGCCTGGCTCAACTGTTCGAAGCGCTGAAGGGCTGGCGCGCCGATGCCGCGTGGACACAACTGGCAAAAGTGCGTGGCCAGCAGTGGCGCGAGCGTGTGACGCAGATCACCAGCACCACGCTGCTGGAAAAGGACAAGAGCTTGCTGCCTTATGACGCCGAAGTGATTGGCGCCGTGCGTGATTCATCACCCAGCAGCGACACCCAGGACGTGGTGGTCTGCGCCGCTGGCACCTTGCCGGCCGAGCTGCAAAAGCTCTGGCGCGCCGCTGGCCCCGGCAACTACCACATGGAATACGGCTACTCGTGTATGGGTTACGAGATTGCCGGTGGCCTGGGCGTGAAACTGGCGCGGCCGCAGCAAGAAGTGATTGTGATGGTGGGTGATGGCTCCTACCTGATGATGAACTCCGAGATTGCCACCTCGGTGATGCTGCAGCAAAAGCTCATCATCGTGGTGCTAGACAACCAGGGCTTCGGCTGCATACAGCGGCTGCAACTGGCCTCGGGCGGTGCCCGCTTCAACAACATGCTGGACGACTGCACACCCGAAGCTACGCCCGCGCCACGCATAGATTTCGCCATGCACGCGCGTAGCCTGGGCGCGGATGCCGTGTATGTAGCCAACGTCGCCGAGTTGAAGACCGCCATGGCGGCCGCACGCGCCGCCAGCAAAACCCAGGTGCTGGTGATAGACACCACACACACCCGCACCACCGAAGACGGCGGTTGCTGGTGGGAGGTGGCGATACCCGAGGTGTCGGAGCGTGCCGAGGTGGCACGCGCCCTGGACCACTATCTGACCGCCAAAAAAGAACAACGGCTTTGAATCCATTCTTGAAAGATCTCTCATGACCTGGAACGTGCGCATTGGCGTCAACCCCTTGAGCTGGATGAACGACGACCTGCCGTCGCTCGGCGGCGAAACACCGCTAGAGACGGCGTTGTCTGAAGGCAAGGAAATCGGCTACGAAGGTTTTGAGCTGGGCAATAAATTTCCCAAAGACGGCCCGGGCCTGAAAGCCAAGCTCGACGCGTTTGGTCTGGCCTGTGTGTCTGGCTGGTACTCGGGCTTTCTGGGCGAAGACACGGTCGAAGCCGAAGTGCAACGCTGCCGCGCCCACATGGAAAAGCTGCAGTACAACGACGTCAAGGTGGTGGTCTACGGCGAATGCGCCGGCACCATACAGGGCAACATCGACACACCTCTGCACAAACGCCCACGCTTCGCCAGTGATGCTGCTTGGCAGGCCTATGCCGAGCGCTTGAATGCCTTTGGCGCCCACCTGCTGTCCACCTACGGCATCAAGCTGGCCTACCACCACCACATGGGCGCGTACGTCGAGTCGCCCGAAGACGTGGACCGTTTGATGGAACTGACCGACCCCGCCAAAGTGGGCCTGCTGTTTGACACCGGCCATGCCTACTTCGGCGGCGCTGTAGACGCCAACAGTTTGCTGCAGCGCCACGTCAAACGTGTGGTGCACGTGCACTGCAAAGATGTACGCCCCAAGGTCATCAGCCAGGCGCGCAACGACGGCTGGAGTTTTTTGAACAGCGTGTTGTACGGCGGCTTCACCGTGCCGGGTGATGGTGTGATCGACTACCAAGCGGTGTTGCGCAGCTTGCACGCCGCTGGCTACGAGGGCTGGCTGGTGGTCGAAGCCGAGCAAGACCCGGCGGTGGCACCCAGCTACGCCTACGCAAAGAAGGGTTTCGACACCCTGCGTGCCTTGGTCGACGGCATCAACGCATCTTCGAAAGGAGCCTGAGATGGTCAGCCCCTTGCTCGCCAAAGCCGCCCGCGAAGGGCGCGAGATTGTCAATGTGACACCAGCGCGCGCCGGTTGGCACTACGTGGGTTTCCGCGCCCTGCGTTTGAAAGCCGGTGAAGTGGAGACGCTGTTAACCGGTGCCGACGAGTTGTGCATCGTGGTGCTCACGGGCACGGTGCAGGTGGCCGTGGACGGCCAGAGGTTTGAACATCTGGGCCAACGCAACAGCGTGTTCGACGACCTGCCGCCCGCCGCCGTGTTTGTGCCGCGCGAACAAACGGTGTGTATCACCGCCGAGCGTGATGCCGAGGTGGCGCTGTGCACCGCCCCGGCCGATGATCAGCCGCGCCAAGCCCGCCTTATCGATTCGGCCGGGATGCGCCGCAGCGTGCGCGGCGCGGGCAGCAACACGCGTTATGTGTGCGACATCTTGCCGCACGACGACCCCGGTGCCGCCCATCTGCTGGTGGTGGAAGTGATCACGCCGGCCGGCCATTCGTCCAGCTACCCGCCACACAAACACGACCAGGAAACCCCGCCCACCGAGACGCAGCTGGAAGAGACCTACTACCACCGCCTGAACCCGCCGCAAGGCTTTGCGTTCCAGCGTGTCTACACCGACGACCGCAGCCTGGACGAAGCCTGCGCCGTGGAAGACCACGACGTGGTGATGGTGCCGCGTGGTTACCACCCGGTGGTGGCGCCGCACGGCTACGACCTGTACTACCTCAATGTGATGGCCGGGCCGAATCGGTTCTGGGTCTTCAAGAACGACCCGGCACATGAATGGATGCTGGCCAACCCACCTTTGCCTTTTAAAAAATGAACAAGCTACTCCAATCCATTGAAGACATCGTGCGCGGCGCTGGCGCGTTGATGCGTGAGGCGTTTAATGCCCCCGACCGCCCGGCGTATTCCCTCAAAGGCCGGCAGGACTACCTGACCGAAACCGATGGTGCGGTAGAGCGTTATGTGCGCGCGCAGATAGAAAAACACTTTCCCGGCGAGGCGGTGCTGGGCGAAGAAGACGGTGGCGACGTCAGCGCCACGCGGCTGTGGATCGTCGACCCCATAGACGGCACGGCCAACTTCGCGCGCCAGATGCCACACTTCTGCATCTCGCTGGGCCTGTTGGTGGATGGTCAGTTGGAGGCCGGTGCCATCTACGCGCCCATGGCCGATGAGCTGTTCATCGCCCAGCGCGGCCAGGGCGCCTGGTGCAATGGCAAACGCATGCAGGTCAGCCCGGTAGCGAAGATGAGCGAGTCGTCTATCGAGGTCGGCTGGTCGGCACGGCAACCCGCATCGGTGTTCATGGATTATGTGCAACACGCCATGGACGCGGGCTGCTCGGTGCGCCGCGCGGGCTCGGGTGCCCTGGGTTTGGCCTACGTGGCGGCGGGCCGCTCCGAGGCTTATGTCGAAGGCCATATCAACGCCTGGGACGTGGCGGCCGGTCTGTTGCTGGTGACCGAAGCCGGTGGCCATGTCAACAACTTCTGGACAGCCAACGCCGTGAGCCAAGGCAATGCCGTGCTGGCCACCAATGCGGCATTGGCCAAGGAAATCAGTGTTTTAACGGGTGTTGACTTGCGAACATAGGACTACGCTGGTGTGGTGCGTTCGGGTGAGTGGGTCGTGGATAAATTCAAAAGAGAAAGAGACAAAACCATGAAGATTCTGAACATCAAAATGCTGGCGCTTGCTGCTGTGGCGGCGGGCACGTTTGCCGCCCCCTCTGCCTATGCGGCAGAAGAGCTGGTGGTCTACTGCAATGTGCAGGAGGAGTGGTGCCGCCCCATGGTGGCAGCGTTCGAGAAGGCCACCGGCATCAAGGTGTCGATGACGCGCAAGAGCTCGGGCGAGACCTACGCACAAATCAAGGCCGAGGCCGCCAATCCGCGTGGCGACATCTGGTGGGGCGGCACGGGCGACCCGCATTTACAAGCCGCTGAGGAGAACCTGACCGAAGCCTACAAATCGCCCAAGCTGGCTGATTTGCAACCTTGGGCCGTGAAGCAGGCCGAGGCCTCGAAGTTCCGCACCGTGGGCATCTACGCCGGTGCGCTGGGCTTCAGCTACAACACCGACGAGTTGAAGAAACGCAAGCTGTCCGAGCCCAAGTGCTGGGCTGACCTGACCAAGCCCGAGTTCAAAGACGAAGTGCAGGTGGCCAACCCCAATTCTTCTGGCACCTCGTACACCATGCTGGCCACGCTGGTGCAGATCATGGGTGAAGACAAGGCCTTCGACTACATGAAGGCACTGCACCGCAACATCAACCAGTACACCAAGTCGGGTGCCGCCCCGGCGCGCGCCGCAGCCACGGGCGAGAGCCTGATCGGCATCACCTTCCTGCACGATGCCGTGACCCACGCCGTGGCGGGCGCCCCTGTGAAGGTGGTGGCGCCCTGCGAAGGCACGGGTTACGAGATTGGCAGCATGAGCATCATCAAGGGTGCGAAGAACATGGCCAACGCCAAGAAGTGGTACGACTGGGCGCTGACGCCCGAGGCCCAGGCGATTGCGGTGCAGGCCAACTCTTACCAGGTGCCATCGAACAAAAGCGCCAGCTCGCCACCACAGGCGCCAAAGCTGCAGGACATCAAGCTGATCGACTACAACTTCGCCAAATACGGTGCTTCGGCCGAGCGCACACGCCTGCTGACCAAGTGGGACAAAGACGTTGGCGCGCTGCCTAAATAAGCGCCGCGCTTGGTTTCCCTGACGCCTACCACGCCCATTAAGTGCGTACTCTGACATCTCCCGCTGCGGCGGGTGAGCGGTCGTTTTCCGACCCCTATGGCTGGTTGTTGACGCTGCTTGCCGTCGGCACCGGATTCCTGTTGCTGCCCTGGACGTCCTCGTCCGGGTATGTGGCCGCCGCCTGTCTGCTGGCGGGTGTGGCCAGCTGGTACGCCACGCGTAATGGCGCCTTTAAAAGCGACGCCACCATTGCCGGCACGGTGTGTGTGATGTCGCTGTTGCTGCTCATCTTTGTGGTCTACCCCATAGGCCGCATGTTGATGGCCGCGTTTGTCAACGAACAAGGCGCATGGGTGCTGGGCACGGCCATGTCGCGTTTTTTGAACGAAGACGTGTGGGGTGTGGGCTGTCTGGCAGGCAATGTGCGCTGTGGTGTGGCCATCAACTCCATGGTGTTGGCGATTCTGGCCGGGCTGGGCAGCACCTTGTTTGGTTTTGCGCTGGCGCTGCTGGCCGAGCGTGGTGGCCAGAGGTTTCAGTCGTCGCTGCGCATCCTGTCCATCCTGCCGGTGGTCACGCCGCCGTTCGTCATTGGCCTGGCCATCATCATTTTGTTTGGCCGCACGGGTGTGGTCACGCAGTTGCTCAGCGACTGGTTTGCGATTCCGCGTTCACGCTGGATCTACGGCTTGCCGGGTGTCTGGCTGGCGCAGGTCGTGTGTTTCACGCCGCTGGCGTTCCTGCTCATCAGTGGTGCTTTGCGCTTGGTCAGCCCAACGCTCGAAGAGGCCGGGCAGGTACTGCGCGGCACACGCTGGCATGTGTTCCGCACGGTGACGTGGCCGCTGGTGCGCCCGGCGATTGCCAACGCCTTCCTGCTGGGCTTTGTGGAAAGCCTGGCCGACTTTGCCAACCCGCTGGTGCTCTCGGGCAACTTTGAAGTGTTGTCGACCAAGATCTTCTTCGCCATTGCCGGGGCACAGCACGATGCTTCACGTGCGGCCATTCTGGCGTTGACCCTGTTGTTGCTCACGGTCAGTGTGTTTGCCTTGCAGCAGCGTTGGCTGGGCACGGCCTCTTACACCTCGGTCGGCGGCAAGGGCGACAGCGGTGTGCCCGCGCCATTGCCCACGGGTGTGAAGTGGGCCGCCATCGCCTTGGTGGCGCCATGGGCGCTGCTCACCGTGGTGTCCTACGGCATCATCCTGCTCGGTGGTGTGGTCAAGGACATTGGCCGGTTTGACCTCACACCTTCGCTGGCGCACTTTGCCACCGGCTTTGGCATTGACTGGGGTGTGGGCGGGCTGGTGTTCACCGGCTCGGCCTGGGACAGCCTGTTCACCACGCTAGGCGTGGCGGCCGTGGCCGCACCCGTCACCACCGCGCTGGGGGTGCTCGGCGGTTATGTGGTGAGCCGGCATGTTTTTGCCGGTCGACGCACCTTCGAGTTCTTGACCATGGTGAACTTCGCCGTGCCCGGCACGGTGATTGGTGTGGCCTACATCGTGGCCTTCAACGTGCCGCCGCTGGAATTCACCGGCACCTTCGCCATCATTGTGTTGTGCCTGGTGTTCCGCAACATGCCCGTGGGTGTGCGCGCCACGGTGTCGGCCTTGTCGCAGCTAGACCGCTCACTGGACGAAGCCTCCAGCACGCTGCGCGCGAGCACTTCGCGCACCTTCTTGCGTGTGGTGATCCCGCTGCTGCGCCCGGCTATCATCGCCAGCCTGGTGTTCAGTTTCACCCACGCCATCACGGCAGTGAGTGCGGTGATCTTCCTGGCCACGGCCAAACACAACCTGGCCACGGTCTACATCGCGGGTCGGGTGGAGGTCGGCGAATACGCGTTGGCGATT
Organism: Variovorax sp. HJSM1_2; assembly: GCF_049316285.1. Taxonomy (NCBI): domain Bacteria; kingdom Pseudomonadati; phylum Pseudomonadota; class Betaproteobacteria; order Burkholderiales; family Comamonadaceae; genus Variovorax; species Variovorax sp. HJSM1_2. The sequence continues at coordinate 18,911 of NZ_JBMOXA010000005.1, forward strand.
GCTTACTCATCCGTGCTGATCGTGATCATGCTGTTCTGCGTGTTGATGATCCAGCGGCTGGTGGGTACGGCCAACATTGGGCGGCGGCCTGTTGCGGCAGCTTAGCTTTAGCGTGATTGAAAAGAAGAAAGACAGAGACATGAGCCAAGCACCGGTAGCCGTAGAGTTCAAGCAGGTCGTTAAACGCTTCGGCAAGGTGGTGGTGCTGCCCGCACTCGACCTGAGCATCGCCAAGGGTGAGTTGGTCACGCTGCTTGGCCCCTCGGGCTGCGGCAAGACCACGCTGCTGCGGCTGATCGCCGGACTGGAGCTTCCCTCAGAAGGCAATATTCGCATCAACGGGCGTGATGTGACCGGAGTCTCGGCCAACCAGCGCGACGTGAGCCTGGTGTTCCAGTCGTACGCGCTGTTCCCGCACATGACGGCGCTGGAGAACGTCTGTTACGGCCTGCTGGCCTCGGGCATGAAAAAGCCGCAAGCGATTGAACAGGCGCAAGCCAAGATGGAGCTGCTGGGCATTGCCGATCTGGGCGGGCGCCTGTCGTCGCAGCTCTCGGGCGGGCAGCAACAGCGCGTGGCCGTGGCGCGTTCGCTGGTGCTGGAGCCGGCGGTGCTGATGTTTGACGAGCCACTGTCCAACCTGGATGCCAAGCTGCGCCGCAAAGTGCGCCAGGATATTCGCGACCTGCAGCAGAACCTGAACCTCACCGTGGTCTACGTCACACACGACCAGGAAGAAGCGCTGGCCGTGTCCGACCGCATCCTGGTGATGGAGAAGGGCCGCATCGCCGCGATGGGCGGCCCGCGCGATTTGTACGAAGCGCCGTCCACGCGCTTCATCGCCGACTTCATTGGTGACGCCAACCTGATCAACGGCGAGTTGGTGGTGGCCAATGGCCAGCATTTTTTCCGCGCCGAAAACGTCGATGTGCCGGTGTTGCCGCCCAATGGCATGGCCAGCGGCCCGGTGGCGCTGGCCATACGGCCGCACCGCATCCGCCTGGGCGAAAGCGAGGGCGCCGTGTTGCCCGGCCAGGTGCTGCGCCAAGCCTACCTCGGCAGCCGCATGGAAAGCCTGGTGGCCACACCCTTGGGTGAGCTACTGGTGTTCAGTGATGCGCTGCAAGCCGTGGCCGGCCCAGGGCAAAAGGTAGGTGTGCATTTCGCGCCTGCTGATGCGCGTATCACCGCCAGATAGCGCTGTCTAAGCGCCATCGGGTCTTAGCGCTGGCTGGCCTCGACCAGCGCCGCCAGCTTGGCGCGGGCCGCGCCCGATTCGATGGCCTTGCGCGCCAGCGCAAAACCAGCGGCCATGGAGTCGGCCACGTTGGCCGCGTAGAGCGCGGCACCGGCGTTCAGGATCACGATGTCGCGTGCGGCGCCATGGGTGTCCTCCAGCACGTCCATCAGCATGGCACGTGATTGCTCGGGTGTCTCCACGCGCAACGCACGGTTGCTGGCCATGGTCATGCCAAAGTCTTCGGGGTGGATTTCGTATTCGGAAATCTCACCGTCTTTCAGTTCACCGACGATGGTGCCGGCCCCCAGGCTGACTTCGTCCATGCCGTCTTTGCCGTAGACCACCAGTGCGTGTTCGGCGCCCAGGCGCTGCAGCGCGCGCACCTGAATGCCCACCAAGTCCTGGTGGAACACACCCATCAAGATGTTCGGCGCGCCGGCCGGGTTGGTCAGCGGGCCCAGGATGTTGAACAGGGTGCGCACACCCATTTCCTTGCGCACCGGCGCCACGTTTTTCATGGCGGGGTGGTGGTTGGGGGCAAACATAAAGCCCACGCCGACCTCGGCAATACATTGCGCAATACGTTCGGGCGAGAGGTTGATGTTCACGCCCAGGCTTTCCATCACGTCGGCACTACCGCTTTTGCTGCTGACGCTGCGCCCGCCATGTTTGCTGACCTTGGCGCCCGCGGCCGCTGCGACAAACATGCTGCAGGTGCTGATGTTGAAGGTATGCGAGCCGTCGCCGCCGGTGCCCACGATGTCGACCAGGTTACGTGTATCGGCCACATGCACCTTGGTGGAGTATTCACGCATCACTTGCGCGGCGGCGGTGATCTCGCCAATGGTTTCCTTCTTCACGCGCAGGCCGGTCACGAGGGCGGCCGTCATCACCGGCGACATCTCGCCGCTCATGATCATGCGCATGATGTGCAGCATCTCGTCGTGGAAGATTTCGCGGTGTTCTATGGTGCGCTGCAGTGCTTCCTGCGGCGTGATCTTGTGGCTGTTGGACATGCGGGTCTCCTTGATTTTTAACGGGTGGGCTGGTCGGTGAAGGCCAGCTTCAGGCCAAAGCCAATAAACATGGCGCCGGCGGCGCGGTCCAGCCAATGCATGCCGCGCTGCATCACGCCGGAACGTTTGGCCATCCAGGCGGCGGTGAGCGCCCAGCCCACGTTGATGAACATGCCGTTGAAGTTGAACAAGCTGCCCAGCAGCAAAAACACCAGCGAGGTGTTGGTCGTGCCCGGGGCGATGAACTGCGGCACAAAAGCCAGGAAGAACAGCGCCACCTTGGGGTTGGAGGCATTGGTCCAGAAGCCGCCCATGAAAATGGGCTTGAGGGCTGTTGCGCTGGTTGGTTTTGCGGCGGTTGTTCTCAAATCTGCGTTTGCAGACTGGGCTGCGGGCGCGCGGCTGAACAACATGCGCACGCCTACCCACAGCAGGTAAGCCGCACCCACCCATTTCAAGACCGTGAACGCCGTGGCCGACGCGGCCATCAAGGCGCTTACCCCCAGCGCTGCGGCGAAGATGTGCACAAAGCAGCCAGCGGTAATGCCCAGGCCCGCGACAATGCCCGCACGTGCACCCGAGCGCAGGCTGTGCGTCACGATGTAGAGCACGTCGGGCCCGGGTGTCAGGTTGAGCAAAAGACCGCTGGCAATGAACAGCAGCAGGTGTTGCAGGTCAGGCATGGAAGAAGCTCCTAATGGCCTGGGTTGCGCGGTCTATACCGGCGCTGTCCACATCCAGGTGCGTGACGAAGCGCAGCTCATACAAGCCCAGGGCCAACACACCCTGGGTTTTGAGATGCTCTAAAAGTTCAGGTCCACGTGTCCGCGCCGCACCGGTCAACTGCACAAACACCATATTGCTCTGTGGTGCCTGCACCTCCAGCCCGGTGATGCCCGCCAGGCCCTCGGCCAGTCTTTTGGCGTTGGCGTGGTCAATAGCCAAACGGTCGACGTGATACTCCAGCGCGTGCAGCGCCGCCGCGGCCAATACACCGGCCTGGCGCATGCCGCCGCCGACCATCTTGCGGATGCGGTGTGCGCGCTGTATGAAGTCGCGGCTGCCGCACAACACCGAGCCCACAGGTGCGCCCAAGCCTTTGCTGAAGCAGACCGAAACACTGTCGAAGTTGCCGACGATGCGCCTGGCCTCGGTGCGCACGGAGGCGCCGGTCAACGCGGCTTGCGCTGTGGCGGCATTGAACAAACGTGCGCCATCCAGGTGGCGCGCCAGGCCACGTGTCTGCGCCAACTCCGTGGCTTGCTGCAGCGCATCGAATGGCAGCAGCTTGCCGCCTATGGTGTTCTCCAGTGCCAGCAAACGTGTGCGCGCAAAGTGTGCGTCGTCGGGTTTGATCGCGGCTTCGATATCGGCCAGGGCCAGCATGCCGTCGGCCTGGTGCGTCAGGGGTTGGGGTTGCACACTGCCCAGCACCGCCGCGCCACCACCTTCCCAGCGGTAGCAGTGCGCCATCTGGCCAACGATGTATTCGTCGCCGCGCTGGCAGTGCGCCATGATGGCGCACAGGTTGCTTTGTGTGCCTGTGGGCACCAACAGCGCGGCCTCAAAACCCAGTTGTTCGGCCAGCGTGTGCTGCAGCGTGTTGACCGTAGGGTCGTCGCCAAACACGTCGTCGCCCAGCGGCGCGTCGGCCATGGCGGCTTGCATGGCGGCGCTGGGACGGGTCACGGTGTCGCTGCGCAGGTCAACAATCTTCTCGGCGAGCTTGTGCATTAAAAGTGGCTCCTGGGCAGGGTGGTCGGGCGTGAGCAGCTATGTATTTTGTAGAGCAGCGGCTTATGCAGCCGGGCGTTCCAGAAAGTTCTTCAGCAGGGCGTGGCCGTGTTCTGTGAGTATGGATTCGGGGTGGAACTGCACACCCTCGATGTCCAGCGTCTTGTGGCGCACACCCATGATCTCGCCATCATCGGTCCACGCCGTGACGGCCAGCACCTCGGGGCAGGTGGCGCGCTCAATCGCCAGCGAGTGGTAACGGTTCACCACAAATTGCTCCGGCAGATTGGCAAAAACGCCTTGCTGCGTGGTGGTGATGCGGCTGGTCTTGCCGTGCATCAATTGCTGCGCACGGATGATGCGCCCGCCAAAGGCCGCACCAATCGCTTGGTGGCCCAGGCACACACCCAAAATCGGCAGCTTGCCAGCAAAGTGTTCGATGGCTGCCACCGACACACCGGCCTCTTTGGGCGAGCAGGGCCCTGGCGAAATCACCAGCCGATCGGGTTGGCGCGCGGCGATTTGTTCTATGGTGATTTCGTCGTTGCGGTAGACCTCGACCTCGGCTCCCAACTCGCCAAAGTATTGGACGATGTTGAAGGTGAAGCTGTCGTAGTTGTCGACCATCAGCAGTTTGGTTTTCTTTGCCATGATGTGTGTCCTTACCGCTTATTCCAGACCTTCTTCGACCAGCTCCGAGGCACGCAACAACGCGCGCGCCTTGTGCTCGGTTTCTTTCCATTCCAGTTCGGGCACCGAATCGGCGACCACGCCGGCTGCCGCCTGCACGTACAGCGTCTGGTCCTTGATGATGCCGGTGCGTATGGTGATGGCCACATCCATGTCGCCCGCGTAGCTCAGGTAGCCGCAGGCGCCGCCGTAGTGGTTGCGCTTGGTGGGCTCAAGCTGGTCTATCAGTTCCATGGCGTGCACCTTGGGTGCACCGGTCAGTGTGCCGGCAGGGAAGGTGGCTTTCAGCACGTCGATATTGCTCATGCCGTCTTTGAGCAGGCCTTCGACGTTGCTCACGATGTGCATCACGTGGCTGTAGCGCTCCACGGCAAAGGCTTCGGTCACCTTCACGCTGCCGATCTTGGCGATGCGGCCGATGTCGTTGCGCGCCAGGTCGATCAGCATCACGTGTTCGGCGCGTTCCTTAGGGTCGTTGATCAGCTCTTTTTCAACTTCGAGGTCGCGCACCGGGTCGGCGGCGCGTGGGCGCGTGCCGGCCAAGGGGCGGATGGTGACCTTCTGGCCTTCGCTCGTGGCCTCCTGGCGCACCAGGATTTCGGGCGACGCGGCGACGATGTGGAAGTCGCCCATGTGGTAATAAAACATGTAGGGCGAGGGGTTCAGCGCGCGCAGCGCGCGGTACAGCGACAGCGGTGACTCGGTAAACCGCTTCTTGATGCGCTGGCCAATCTGCACCTGCATGAAGTCGCCACCGGCGATCAACTCCTTGGCGCGTTCCACGGCCGCGATGTAGTCGGCCTTGGCAAAGTCGCGCTCGGCGGGGTAACTTTGCGTGGCTTTGACGCTGGGTGCGCTGACCGAATACTTCAACTGCTCTTTCAGCGCGCGCAGGCGCTTCTTGCCGTTGGCATAGGCCTCGGGCTGCGTCGGGTCGGCGTAGACGATGAGGTAGAGCTTGCCCGAGAGGTTGTCGATCACCGCCACCTCTTCACACAGCAGCAGCATGATGTCGGGGCAGCCCAGGCTGTCGGGCGGGCATGAGTTCTCCAGCTTCTTCTCGATGTAGCGCACCGCGTCGTAACCAAAGTAGCCCGCCAGGCCACCGCAGAAACGCGGCATGCCGGGGCGTATCGCCACCTTGAAGCGCTTTTGGTAGGCGGCAATGAATTCGAGTGGCGTGGGGTAGTCGGCGGTGGTGGCGGTTTCGATCACCACGCCGTCCTGCACCACTTCGGATGTGGCGTCGGCGCCAAAACCCTGGCAGCGCACAAAGGTGCGCGCCGGCAGGCCGATGAAGCTGTAGCGGCCAAAACGCTCGCCACCCACCACCGATTCCAGCAGGAAGCTGTATTTGCCGCCGTCTTTGGCGTAGGCCAGTTTCAGGTAGAGCGAGAGCGGGGTTTCCAGGTCGGCAAACGCCTCGGCGATCAAGGGGATGCGGTTGTACCCGTCCTGGGCCAGGCTTTTGAATTCGAGTTCGGTAATCACGGAAATACCTTTTGAGAGTAGGCCCGGCGGAGCTGTGTAAGAGCCGGGCCAACAGCACGGAGTGCTGCGTTCATTCAAGCAATGCCTTGCCTTGGGTCACGTTGGACGAGGGGCTAGGCGTGGGCGCACGGGGTGGCCCGTGCAGATCAGGTGCGCGCGATAAGTGGCTTGCGCCAAGACCAGGCTCCCTGGCCGGGGATGCCTGCAACGATCGTGCTTTGGATGAACATAGCGGGCCAGTGTAGCAAAGCCTTTGTGTCGAAGTGAAGCCCTATGCGGCGGATTGTTGGATTTGTGCCCGCTGCGGTGCCGCCCCGCTGCTTGTTTCTGGTCAAACGCAGCCTTGATTCGGCTAACAGATTGTTGCATTTGGGTTTTAATAGGCGTTTGGTTGACTATTCAACGCTGACTCCGGTTAGTGCTGACCGGCCATGGGGCGTTCAACCTTAGTCCAACAAGAAAAGCAGGAGCAAGAATGAGTGTGTTGCGAAGCATGCGTATCGGCATGCGTTTGGCCTTGGCGTTTGCCGCCATTTTGGTGATCTTGGCGGCGTGCGCCGGCGTGGGGGTGTGGCGCCTGGGTGAACTGGCTAAAACCACGGAAGCCGTCGCCACCACCGACACAGAGCGCCTGCGTCTGGCGACCCAATGGCGCCAATTCATTGACCTGAACTGGGTGCGCACCCGCGCCATGGCAATGGAAAGCGACGCGCTGCGTATGGAGGGCTGGCAAACCGAGATGGCTAAAACTTCGGAGGAAACCTCGGTCGTGGCCAAACGCGTCGCGGAGTTGGTGACTTCTGAGCAGGGGCAGAAATTCTTGGCCAATATCCAGGCGGCGCGCGCCAAATATTCCGCCGCACGTGTGGACCTGCTGCAACGCAAACAGGAAGGCCAGGACGTGTTTGAGCGTGTGGAAAGTGAGCTCGAACCGCTGGCCAAGGCCTATAGCGCCTCGATTGGTGTGTTGGCCGACTACCAGCGCAAGCTGTATGACGATTCCGTGCAGGACGCCAAGGACAACGCGCTGCTGGGCCAGCAGGTGTTGATGGGCTGTGCGGTTGTGGCGGTTCTGTTGGGTGCGGCACTGGCCTATGTGCTGACCCATTCCATTGTCGATCCTTTGCGCCGCGCGGCGCAAAGTGCCGGTCGTATTGCCGACGGTGACCTGACCGAGACCGTGCGAGTTGAAGGCCGCGACGAAGCCACCGATTTGCAGCAAGCCTTCCGCTTGATGCAGAGCAACCTGGTGTCCTTGGTGTCCACGGTGCGTCAAGGCTCTGAGAGTGTGGCTTCTGCCAGCGGAGAGATTGCCCAAGGCAACCACGACCTGAGCGCACGCACCGAGCATCAGGCCTCGGCGCTGGAGGAAACGGCGGCATCGATGGAGGAACTCAGTTCCACGGTTCAGCAGAATGCGGGCAATGCCCAGCAGGCGAACCAGTTGGCGGTGCAGGCCTCCACCGTGGCGCAGCAGGGCGGCAAGGTGGTGAGTGAGGTGGTGGACACCATGAAGGGCATCAACGACAGCTCGAAGAAGATTGTCGACATCATTGGCGTGATCGACGGCATCGCCTTCCAGACCAATATCCTGGCGCTGAATGCCGCTGTGGAAGCCGCGCGCGCTGGTGAGCAAGGCCGGGGCTTTGCGGTGGTCGCCTCCGAGGTGCGCAGCCTGGCGGGTCGCTCCGCCGATGCGGCCAAGGAGATCAAGGCGCTGATCTCCGACAGCGTGGGCCGTGTCGAGCAGGGCACACAGCTGGTGGACCAGGCGGGCAGCACCATGACCGAACTGGTGCAGTCCATACGCCGCGTGACCGACATCATGGCCGAGATCAGCGCGGCCAGTTCCGAACAAAACGCCGGTGTGTCGCAGATCAGCGAAGCCGTCACTCAGATGGACCAGGCCACACAGCAGAATGCCGCCCTGGTGGAGCAGTCCGCCGCGGCTGCTGCCAGCTTGCGATCGCAGGCCGACCAGCTGGTGGCCGCGGTTGCGGTCTTCAAGGTTCGCCCCGGTTCCAGCGCTCTGGCGGCCTTGCCGGCACCGCGTGAATGACCCCACGGCAAAACCTATGGGCTTGCTTGTAAAAAAAAGCAAATTACGGTTCTAATGGCGAGCACAACAGGGGAACACTATGAGCACCGTGCAGCAGGAAGTTGACGAGAGAACAAACCTGACCAGCAGCAACAAGTTTGAACTATTGCTGTTCCGTCTGGGCGAAGCCGGGGCCTCGCAGCAGCGTGAGCTGTTTGGTATCAATGTGTTCAAGGTACGTGAAATCATGGTCATGCCACCGGTGACGGCCGTAGCCGGAGCACCCGCCCATTTGCTGGGCATGGCCAATATCCGTGGCCAGGTCATCCCGGTGATCGATCTGGCGGGCGCCGTGGGCTGCGTGCCGAAAAACGGACTGAACATCCTGATGGTGACCGAATACGCACGCTCCACTCAGGGCTTTGCGGTGGAAGAGGTGGACCAGATCGTGCGCCTGGAATGGCGCCAGGTGTTGTCGGCCGAGTCGAGCACGGCGGGCGGCATGATCACCAGCATCGCGCGGCTCGACGGTGATGTGGACAACTCGCGCCTGGCCCAGGTGCTGGATGTGGAATCGATTCTGCGCAACGTGGTGCCGCCGGTTGGCCCGGATGTGGATCCGGCCGTGATGGGGCCCAAGGTGAAGATTCCTCCGGGCACGATTGTGCTGGCGGCGGACGACTCCTTGCTGGCGCGCAAACTCATAGAAGAGGGCCTGTCGGCGATGGGCGTGCCCTACATCATGACGAAAACCGGCAAGGAAGCCTGGGACCGTCTGCTGGCGCTGGACAAGGCGGCCGTCGCCGAAGGAAAGACCGCCCGCGACAAGGTTGCCATGGTGCTGACCGATCTGGAAATGCCAGAGATGGACGGTTTCACGCTGACGCGCAAGATCAAGCAGGACCCACGCTTCAAGTCCATGCCGGTGGTGATCCACTCTTCGCTGTCGGGCACGGCAAACGAGTCACACGTCACCAGCTCGGGGGCGGACGCCTATGTAGGCAAGTTTGTCGCTGCCGAACTGGCCGACACCATTCGCCGCGTGGTCGAGCACTGAGCACGCAAGCGGCCAAACCCCAAGCCCTGGGTCGCAAGACACCAGGGCTTTTTTCATTTGGCAAAGCCTGTTGGGGCCTAGCCCGCGCCCAGCACCAGCTGCGCCACCACCAACACCACGTACGGAAACGCCACGGTCGGCCGCAATGCGTTGTGGAAATACTCCGACAGCAGCGCGCCCGCGCCGCCGCGGCTGGTTTCAAAGTCGGTGTGTAGTTGGCAGGCGGAGCCGTTGTCGTCGTCGCCACGGCGCAACATCAACTCAATGTGCCGCAGGCGCGTGCCCAGCCGGGCCTGGCTGGTGCGGTTGATGGCCTCTTGCAGCCACAGCACCAGCATCAAGGTGATGGCGGTCTCGCTTGGCATGCCGTACAGCAGGCCCACCACAAACAGCGCTACCGTGACCAGCTTGACCCACAGGGCGCTGCGCTCGTACTGCTCAAAGTTGTTCTGCAGCGTGGTCCATTCCAGGGTGAGGGGGTTGTCTGTGGTCAGCGGCATCTTGAAGGCAATCAATGAGGGAAAACGTCCAACAAAAGAGGGCGAGCTTACAGGGCTAAGCAAAGCGGGGCACGACACAATAAACGGCATGAGCCAAACCCCACACTCCCCGGTTGTATTCGAGCCCGAATTTGAGGCTGCCCTGCGCGATATTTTCGAAGAAAAAATCGTCTTCAACCAAGTGCTTGGTTTGAAGATCACCGCCTTGACGGCCGAGCGGGTGACCGGCGCCATCGCCATGCGGCCCGAACTGGTGGGGCATTTTTCGCACAACCGCATCCACGGCGGTGTGATCAGCGCCGCGCTGGACGGCTTGGGCGGCCTGGCCGTGATGGCTGCCATCGGTGCGCGCCACCTGGACGAGCCGCCGCTGCAGCGCCTGCAACGCTTTGGCAAGCTGGGCACCATAGACCTGCGCATCGACTATCTGCGGCCCGGTATTGGCGACGGTTTCACACTGCAGGCCGAAGTCCTGCGCCTGGGCTCGCGTGTGGCCAGCACACGCATGGAGTTCATGGATGCCAATGGCCGCCTGCTGGCCACCGGGGCTGCGGCTTACATCGTTTCGTAGTCGCTATAAAAAAAGAAGCTGCTGACGCTTGTTTCCTGAGCGTCAACAGCTTCTTTTGCTTAAAGCCTGGTTCAGGGCTTGACGTAGTCGGATACCACCTTCCAACGTCCATCCTGCAATTGCGACAGGCGTGATACCTCGTTGCCCAGCCGCTTGGTCGGGCTGTAACGGCCTTCGGGGGCGCCAAACATGTCGGGCGGGTAGACCATGCTGTCCATCACCTTGATGAAGCTGTCAGTGCTCAGGTTGGCGCCGGTTTTTTCGGCGGCCTTGGCAAACGAGTCCACCACGTTGTAGCCGTAGACCGAGAACACGGTCGGGTCTTCGTTGAACTTGGTTTTGTATTTGTTGGCCCAGAAACGCAGCGGCTGCGAGGCTTCGTCCAGGTAGGGGTGCTGCACCGTCATGGCGGCATACAGGCCGTCCATGGGTTTACCGCCGAGTTTGTGGATCAGGTCGGTGTAGGCCGCGCTAGAGCCCAGAAAGGTCGGATTGAAGCCGGTCTTGCGCGACTCGCCAATTGCGCCAATGGTTTCGCGGATGATGGTGCCCAGCACCACAAAGTCGCACTCGCTGGCCTTGAGCTTGGCCACCTGCGAAGAGAAGTCGGTGGCGCCGCGTTTGTACGAGGCTTTTTCCGCCAGCTCCATGTTGACGGTTTTCAGTCCGGCCTCGGCGCCGCGCACAACCTCGAGGCCAAACTCGTCGTCCTGGTACAGCACACAGGCCTTTTTTGCACCCTTGTCCTTGATCAGCTTGGGCGCCATCAGGCGGATCTGGTCGTAGTAGGTGGCGGCAAAAGAATATTTGAGTTTATGGAACGGCTCATACATCTCGCGCGCTGCCGTCACCGGAAAGAAGTTGATCACCCCCTTGTCGAACTGCACCGGCATGGCCGCCATGTTTTGCGCTGTGCCCAGGTGGCCCAGCATGATGAAAATCTTCTCCTGGTTGACCAGCTTTTGCGCGGCCAGCACGGCCTTCTTCGGGTCGTAGCCCGAGTCTTCAACTTTCAGCACCAACTTGCGGCCATTGATGCCGCCTTGCTCGTTGATCTCGTCCACGCGCAGCATCATGCCGGCGCGGATCTGCTTGCCAAAGCCCGCCAGCGGGCCCGACAAATCCTGAATCGAGCCCAGCGTGATTTCGCTCTTGCTCACACCCTGCGATTGCGCCAGGGCCATGGGTGTGGCAACCGTGGCCGCCAGCAGGGCGGCGGTGCCTAACAACTTGGGTTTCATGGCAGTCTCCTTTTTTGACAACAGGGTTTCAGTGGTACATGTTTTCAATTTGTGAGGCGTATTTGCTCTCTATCAGGCGGCGCTTGAGCTTCATGGTCGGCGTGAGTTCCTCGTCTTCGGCCGAGAGTTGGGTTTCCAGCAGATAGAACTTCTTGATCTGCTCCACCCGCGCAAACTTCTTGTTCACGCGGTCGAGTTCGCTTTGGATCAGCTGCTGCACTTCGGCGCTGCGTGTCAGGCTGCCGTAGTTGCTGAAGGGAATATCGGCGTCCTGGGCAAACTTCTCCACGTTGTCCTGGTCGATCATGATGATCACGGTGAGGTAGGGCCGCTTGTCACCGATGACCACCGCGTCGGTGACGTAGGGCGAAAACTTCAACTCGTTTTCCAGCTCGCTCGGCGTCACGTTTTTGCCACCAGCGGTGATGATGATGTCCTTGATGCGGTCGGTGATGCGGTAATACCCTTCACCGTCGACCACACCCACATCGCCGGTATGCAGCCAGCCATCGGCGTCCAGGGCTTCGGCGGTTTTTTCGGGCAGGTTCAGATAGCCGGCAAACACATTGGGGCCACGCACCAGGATTTCGCCTGTGGCCGGGTCCAGGCGCATTTCGTTGTAGCCCGCAGCCGGCCCAATCGAGCCCGGGCGCATGCGTTTGGCGGGCACGCCGGTGGCGGCACCACAGGTCTCCGTCATGCCCCACACCTCCAGCATGGGCACGCCCAGTGCCAGATACCAGCGCACCAGCTCGGGGGAAATCGGTGCCGCACCCGTGACGCAAAAACGCGCCCGGTGGATGCCGATGAGCTTGCGTGTGTTGTTCAACGCCAGCCCGCGCGCGACCGCAAATTTGAAGCGCAGCGCGGCGCCCACCGCCTGGCCGGCCAGCACACGGTCGGCCACGGCGTGGCCCACGCCAATGCTCCAGGCATAGGCCCATTGTTGTATGCGGCCAGCTTCCTTCAGGCCTATCATCACGCCCGAATAAAACTTCTCCCACACACGCGGCACGGCGGTGAACACGGTGGGGGCGATTTCACGCACGTTCTCCGGCACGGTCTCGGGGTTTTCAACAAAATTGAGTTTGGTGCCGGTGTAGAGCGCAAAGTACTCTCCCCCCATGCGCTCGGCAATATGGCACAGCGGCAGAAAGCAGATGCGCTCGTCGTCTTCGGTTTGTGCGATCAGTGTGTTGTAGCCGCGCACGGTGTAGACCAACCCGCTGTGGGTGTGCATGGCGCCCTTGGGTTTGCCGGTGGTGCCCGAGGTGTAGACCAGAATGGCCAGGTCTTTGGGGCGGCAGTCGGTGGCGCAGGCCTCTACCGCCGTAGGGTGTTGTTCCAGATAGGCGCGGCCGGCGTCGCGCAGCGCCTCCAGGCTGATCACGCCGGGCTCGTTCAACTGGCGCAGGCCACGCATGTCGAACACCACAATGGTGTGCAGCAGCGGCAATTCGGCGCGCACTTCGAGTGCTTTGTCGAGTTGCTCGTCGTTCTCGACAAACAGCAGCTTGGTGCTCGAATCGGCGCACAGGAATTGCATCTGCGCTGGCGCGTCGGTGGGGTAGATGCCGTTGCTCACGCCGCCGCAGCTCAGCACGGCCAGGTCGGCAAACACCCAGTCGACGGTGGTGTTGGCGGCGATGGAGGCGCAGTCGCCGCGTTGTAGGCCCAGGCTCAGCAAACCGGCGGCAATCTCGCGTACCGCCGTGCCGGCATCGCGCCAGCGCCAGCTGTGCCAGATGCCCAGCTTCTTCTGCCGCAGCCAGACGGCGTCGCTGCGTTGGCGCACGGCATTCCAGAACATGGCGGGAATGGTGTCGCCGGGCAGCACGCTGGCGATTTGTGGTTGGATGTGGGTGGTGTCCCAAAGGCCTCGCATGGACGGGGTCGGCTCCTGTGTTGAGAGATCGGGCTCAGCGCCAGTTTTTCTTCTTCTTCCAGCGGCGCTCGCCACGCACGCTGTCTTCTTTGATGCCGAGGTAAAACTCTTTGATGTCGTCTTTTTCGCGCAGGTGGGCGCAGGTGTCTTCCATCACGATGCGGCCGTTCTCCAGCACGTAGCCAAAGTCGGAGGCGTTGAGCGCCATGTTGGCGTTCTGCTCCACCAGCAGAATGGTCGTGCCGTGCTCGCGGTTGATGCGCACCACAATCTCGAAAATGTCCTTGGTGAGTTTGGGGCTCAGGCCCAGGCTGGGTTCGTCCAGCAGGATCAAATCGGGGCTGGCCATGAGGGCACGCGAGATCGCCAGCATCTGCTGCTGTCCGCCCGACAGCAGACCGGCGTCCTGCGTTGCGCGCTCGCGCAGAATCGGGAAGTAGCCGAATACCGTTTCCAGGTCACGCATCACGGCGTCCTGGTCGTTGCGCGTGTAGGCGCCCATCATCAGGTTGTCGCGTACGCTGAGCAGCGGGAACACTTCGCGCCCCTCGGGCACATGGCTCAGGCCTTCGCGCACGATGTGCGCCGGGTCTTGTGCGGTGATGTCTTCACCTTTGAATTCCACCGTGCCCTTGCGCGGGTCGATGATGCCGGAGATGGTTTTCAGAATGGTGGTTTTGCCCGCACCGTTGGCACCCAGCACCGTGGCAATTTCGCCGCGCCGCACCTGCAGGCTGACGCCGCGAATGGCCTTGATCGGGCCATAGGCGCTCTCCACATTCGACAGCCGCAGGACCGGCTGGTCGCTGACCGGGGGCGGCGTTTCGCTCATGCGACCTTCCTCTCGGGCAGCTCGATGCGTGGCTTGCGGTGCAGCGAAGACACGTCTTCGATAGAGCCCAGATAGGCTTCCATCACTGCCGGGTGTGATTGCACTTCACGTGTTGTGCCCTGGGCCAACACTTCGCCCTGGTTCATCGCCAACACACGCGTCGATACCTTGGCCACGAGTGACATGTCGTGCTCCACCATCAACACGGTGATGCCGAGTTCCTGCTGGATGTCCTGTATCCAGAACGCCATGTCATCGGTCTCTTCCACGTTCAGGCCGGAAGAGGGCTCGTCGAGCAGCAGCAGCTTGGGCTCGGTGCACAAGGCCCGCGCCAATTCCACCACTTTGCGCACGCCATAGGGCAGGCCGGCCACCAGTGCGTCGCGGTGGTGTTGCAGGTGCAGGAAGTCTATGACCTGCTCCACCTTTTCGCGTGCGGCGATTTCGGCAGCGAGAGCGCGAGCGGGGAAAAACAGGTCGCCCCACAGCCCGGTTTGCCGGTGGATGTGCCGGCCCACCAGCAGGTTTTGCAGCACGGTGGCATGTTCAAACAGCTCGATGTTCTGGAAGGTGCGCGCAATGCCTGCCGCGGCAATGGCGTGTGGCGCGCGCACGGTGAGCGACTCGCCGCCAAACAGGATTTCGCCCGCAGTGGGCGCGTAGAGGCGGCTGATCAGGTTGAACACCGTGGTCTTGCCCGCGCCATTCGGGCCTATGAGGGTGAACACCTCGCCGGGCATGACGTCAAAGCTCACGTTGTTGACGGCCAGCAGCCCGCCAAAACGCACACTCAGATTGCGCGCCGACAGCAGGGGTATGGTGGCGTTCGTCATTTGAGGCGGTCTGACTTCTGGAAGGACTTCTGGCGTTTGAACATACCCTTGCGGTAGAACGGAAACAGCTGGAAGTAAGTCCGCAGCTTGAGCCAGCGGCCATACAGGCCCAGCGGTTCAAACAACACAAACACAATCAGCACCAGGCCATACACCAGGCCCTGCAAGCCCGGAGCCTGGCCAATGGCTTCGGGCAGGAAGTCTTTGGTTTGCGAGATGAGTTGTGGCATGGCGATGAGAAACATGGCTCCCAGAAATGCACCATGTACCGAGCCCAGGCCACCCACCACCACCATCAGCAGCAGATCGATGGACTGCAGCACATTGAACTGGTCGGGCGAGATGAATTGCAGCCGGTGTGCGTACAAGGCACCGCCCAGACCGGCAAGCGCGGCGGACAGGGCAAACGCCAGTGTTTTGTAGCGCGCCAGGTGTATGCCCATGCTTTGTGCCGAGACCTCGGAGTCGCGTATCGCCACAAATGCGCGGCCGGTGGGTGAGCGCAGCAGGTTCAAAATGCCCAGCGTGGCGAGCACCGCGAGCAGCAGGCACAGGTAATAAAATTCGGGCTCGCTGTCGAGCTTCCATGTGCCGATTTGTGGCGGCTTCACATGCAGGCCGGCATTGCCGCCGGTGACCGATTCCCAGCGCGCCAAAACTTCTTCCACGATGAAGCCAAACGACAGCGTGGCAATACCCAGGTAGATGCCTTTGACACGCAAGGCCGGTACGCCCACCAAGACACCGACCACGGCAGACAGCACGGCTGCCACTGCCAGCGCCAAGGGAAACGGCCAACCCATATTGGTCAACACCCCTTGGGTGTAGGCGCCCACGCCCAGGAAGGCGGCATGGCCTATGGAGAACTGCCCGGTGAAGCCGGCCAGCAGCATCAGCCCCAAACCGACCAGCGCGTAGATCAACACAAACGTGAGTTGTGCCAGCCAATACTCTTGCAGCAGCCATGGAGCAAGCAGCAGGGCCAGCATCAGCAGGCCGTACCAAAAGGCGTAACCGCTGTGGCGCACCAGGCCAATGTCTTGGGCGTAGCTGGTTTTGAACTCGAAGCGCATGGGGCGGCGGCCTTAAACTTTTTTCCGCATGGTCGAACCAAACAAGCCATTCGGCTTGAGCATCAACATCAGCAGCACCACGATGTAGGCCGCAATGTCTTTGAAACCTTCGGGCAGGTAAAAGCCCGAGAACGATTCCACACAACCAATCACCAGCCCGCCGACGATGGCGCCGGGCAGGCTGCCAAAGCCACCGACCACGGCAGCCGGAAAGGCCTTGAGCCCTATCACACCCATGTTGGCGTGCACAAAGGTGATGGGTGCGAGCAGCAAGCCGGCGATGGCGGCCACGGCCGCGGCCAGGCCCCAGACCAGGCCGTTCAACTGCTGCACCGGAATGCCCATGTAGTAGGCGGCCAATTGGTTTTGCGATGCGGCCTGCATGGCGATGCCGAGCTTGCTGTAGCGAAACAGCGCAAACAACAGGCCGCACAACACGGCGGTGGCCGCGATCACCACCAGTTGCTCGGCGTTGAGCACCAGCGCGCCCAGGCGCCACACCAGGTCTTTGTAGGGCACGGGCAGCAAATGGGTTTCGGTGCCAATACCGGGCAGCATGGTGATCACGCCGCGCGCCACGTAGCCAATGCCTATGGTCAGCATGACGATGGAGAACGCCGGCTGGCCCAGGATGGGGCGTATCACCAGGCGCTCCAGCAGCATGCCGAAGACTGCCATGCCAAGCACCGCACACAAGGCGGCGAGCCAGAAGGGCAGGTCGAACAAACCCATACACGCCAGCCCGGCAAACGCGCCTAACATCATCAGTTCACCTTGGGCGAAGCTGACGGTTTCGGTGGCTTTGTAGATCAGCACAAATCCCAGCGCAATCAGCCCATAGATGCAGCCTTGTGCAACACCGCTGATCAACAGTTGGATGATTTGAACCATGCCTGCCGCGCCGTCCTTGTGAATAGGGTGGCCTCGGTTATAGCGGCGGCTCTAGGGCATGTCTTCAGGGTTGGCCCGCATCGGACCTGGAAACAGATGCAGGTGTGACGCGAAAGTGACTAGGGTAAAAACTAAGTGTCGTGTGCCGCGCTATCGCGCATAGAAATAGCGCGAGCTGCTATCAATTTTGATTTTGTGGGCCTGGGCTGAACGGCGCGCCAGGCTGACGCAAGTGCCTAAAACTCTGGCGCTGCGTCGACCACACGCGGCTGGCCGTTGTCGTCTATGGCCACATAGGTCAGCGAGGCTTCGGTGACTTTGATGTGGCAGCCTTGGGAGCGTATACGCTCGGCAAACACTTCCACCTTGACGGAGATGGAGGTGCGCCCCACACGCGTGATCTTGGCGAAGAACGACAGCAAGTCACCAATCCGCACGGGCTGCTTGAAGATGAACTCGTTCACTGCCACGGTGGCAATACGCCCCTGGGCGCGGCGCGCGGGCAGCACCGAACCGGCCAGGTCGACCTGGGCCATCACCCAGCCGCCGAAGATGTCGCCGTTGGCGTTGCAGTCGGCGGGCATGGGAATCACTTTGAGCACCAGCTCCATGTCTGTGGGTAATTCGACATGCAGGGGGTTGGGGGTTTCGGTCATGAGGGACAATCTGCGGGATAACAACAAGCCGAGATTCTCCCCCATGCGCCGATCAGGCGAAACCGCCCCCTCCAGAGTCCCTTTGCCCGCGTCTACCGGCGAAGGCGCAGCCGCAGCCAGCCCGAAAACCGCCACCTCCGACTGGCGCACGCTGCGCCGCCTGTTCCCCTATCTGTGGGAGTACAAGTGGCGCGTCTTGATCGCGCTGGGCTGCATGGTTGCCGCCAAGGTGGCCAACGTCGGGGTGCCGGTGCTGCTGAAAAACCTGGTCGATGCGATGACGCCGGGTGCCGTCACGGCCGGCGGCGGCTTGCGTCCCGAGGCCGTGCTGGTGGTGCCGGTGGCGCTGCTGCTGGGTTACGGCTTGCTGCGTTTGTCGACCTCGCTGTTTGCCGAGTTGCGCGAACTGGTGTTTGCCAAGGCCACGGCCGGGGCCTCGCGGCGCATTTCGCTGGAAGTGTTCGAGCATTTACACGGCCTGAGCCTGCGCTTTCACCTGGAGCGACAAACCGGCGGGCTGACGCGCGACATCGAGCGCGGCACACGCGCGGTCAATTCGCTGATCTCGTATTCGCTCTACAGCATCATCCCCACGCTGATCGAAGTTGGCCTGGTGCTGGGCTTCCTGGCGCTGAAGTTCGACGCCTGGTTTGCCTGGATCACGCTGGTGGCGCTGGTGGTCTACATCATCTTTACGGTGGTGGTCACCGAGTGGCGCACGCAGTTCCGCAAGCAGATGAACGAGCTCGACTCCACGGCACAAAGCCGCGCCATCGATTCGCTGCTGAACTTCGAGACCGTCAAGTACTTCAACAACGAAGCCTTTGAAGCCAGGCGCTACGACGAAAACCTGGACCGCTATCGCCGCGCCGCCATCAAGAGCCAGCGCACGCTGAGCTTTCTGAACGCCGGCCAGCAGTTCATCATTGCCACCGGTCTGGTGGTGATGTTGTGGCGCGCCACCTTGGGTGTGGTGGCCGGCAGCATGTCGCTGGGCGATCTGGTAATGGTCAACGCCTTCATGATCCAGCTCTATATTCCGCTGGGTTTTCTGGGGGTGATCTACCGCGAGCTGAAGCAAAGCCTGACCGACCTGGAAAAGATGTTCACCCTGCTGGAGCAGCCGCGCGAAGTGGCCGATGCGCCGGGCGCGCCGGCACTGCGCCTGCCCACCTCGGTTGGCTCGGCAGACCAGGAGGAATGCACCGCCGAAGGCTTGGTGCACGCCGTGAGCCACGCCGATGTGGCCTTTGAACACGTGCACTTTGCCTACGACCCGGCGCGGCCCATCTTGCACGACGTGAGCCTGCACATCCCCGCCGGCAAAACGGTGGCGGTGGTGGGGCCCTCGGGCTCGGGCAAGTCCACACTGGCGCGTTTGCTCTACCGTTTTTATGACGTGCAGCAGGGCAGCATACGCATTGCCGGGCAAGACATTCGGCAGGTCACACAAACCAGCCTGCGCCAGGCGATTGGCATCGTGCCGCAAGACACCGTACTGTTCAACGACACCGTGGAATACAACATTGCCTATGGCCGCCCCGGCGCCAATCGCCAGCAGGTGGAGCAGGCGGCGCGTGCGGCACGCATCCACGACTTCATTGCCGGCACGCCCAAGGGTTATGACACGGCGGTGGGTGAGCGTGGGCTGAAATTGTCGGGCGGTGAAAAGCAGCGTGTGGCGATTGCGCGCACGTTGCTCAAAGACCCACCCATCATGATTTTTGACGAGGCCACTTCGGCGCTCGACTCGGCCAACGAGCGTGCCATTCAGGGTGAGCTGCACACCGCCGCGCGCAACAAAACCACGCTGGTGATTGCACACCGTCTGTCCACGGTGGTCGATGCGCACGAGATCCTGGTGATGGACGCCGGCCGTATTGTCGAACGTGGCACACACAACGAATTGCTGGCGCTGGGGCAGCGCTACGCCAGCATGTGGGAGATGCAGCAGGCCAGCCAGGGCACGGAAGAGGTGGTTGAGACTGCTTGAGCTTTTTAGGTCGTTTGCGTAGTTCTGTCCTGCGTACGGCGCTATTAAAGATGTAGTTTTGTCGGGTTTTCGGGGCGCGGCTTGAAGCACAATGGCGGTGTTTCAAGGTTAAAGGTCCAGCGCCAGATGCATCCTCAGCTTCTCTGTCTCATCTACATGGCGGAACACCACCGCACATTGCTCTCGGAGCATTTTGATCTGGTCTACGCGCCCGAACCGGCGCAGTGGCCCGAGGCCCTGGCCAGCCACGGCGCCAGCGTACGCGCGGTGTTGACCAACGGTGCTGTGGGCCTGAGCGCTGCACAGATCGACGCCATGCCCAAGCTGGAATTCGTCTCGGCCCTGGGGGTGGGTTATGAAAACATCAACCTGGCCCACGCGCGCCAACGCGGCATTGCCCTGGCCAATGGTGCTGGCACCAACGATGACTGTGTGGCCGACCACGCCATGATGCTGTTGCTGGCCGCCGTGCGCGACCTGCGCTCGCTCGACCAGCAATGCCGTGCCGGTGTGTGGCGCAACGCCGTACCCATGCCGCCCAATGTATCGGGCCGGCGCCTGGGCATACTCGGCTTGGGCGCCATTGGCCGCAAGCTGGCGCGCCGCGCGCAGGGCTTCGACATCGAGATCGGCTACTGCGGCCGCAACAAACAAGACGTGCCCTACAGCTACTTTGCCGATGTGTCGGCGCTGGCCAGCTGGGCCGACTTCCTGGTGGTGGCCACGCCCGGTGGTGCGGCGACGCGCCACCTGGTCAACGCGGACGTGCTGCGTGCGCTGGGGCCTAAGGGCGTGTTGGTGAACATTGCGCGCGGCAGCGTGGTCGACACCGCCGCCTTGGCGCAAGCCTTGCGTGATGGCGTGATCCATGGCGCGGGGCTTGATGTGTACGAGAGCGAGCCGGCACCGCCCGCCGAGCTGCTGGGTTTCGACAACCTGGTGCTCACCCCGCACCTGGGTGGCTGGTCGCCCGAGGCGATGCAGGCCTCGGTGGTGCGCTTTGTGGACAACGCCAACCTGTACTTTGCAGGCCAGCCGATGATCACCCCTCTTTGACCTGACGGAGCCGCAGCATGGAAACCAAGTGGCTGGAAGATTTTGTAAGCCTTGCCGAAACGCGCAGTTTCAGCCGCTCGGCGCAGCTGCGCCACGTCACACAACCGGCGTTCTCGCGGCGCATACAGGCGCTGGAAGGCTGGGCCGGTACCGATCTGGTCGATCGCACCTCCTATCCCACACGCCTGACCGCCGCAGGTGAAACCCTTTACGCCCAGGCGCTGGAGATGCTGCAGGCGTTGCAGAGTACACGCGCCATGCTGCGCGGCCACCAGTCGGCGGGCAAAGACGTGGTTGACTTTGCCGTGCCACACACACTGGCGTTCACTTTTTTTCCGCCCTGGGTCACGCAGCTCAAAGAGAAGTTTGGCCACTTCAAGAGCCGGCTGATTGCCGCCAACGTGCACGACGCCATGGTGCGCCTGGTCGAAGGTGGCTGTGACCTGCTCATCGCCTACCACCACAGCTCGCTGCCTATCCAGTTGCCGGCCGACCGCTACGAGATGGTGACGCTGGGCCAGGAGGTGATCGCCCCCTACGTGCGCGCCAATGCCGATGGTTCACCCATGTACCAATTGCCCGGCCATCCCGGCCAATTGCTGCCCTACCTGGGTTATGCGCCCGGTGCTTACCTGGGCCAGACGGTGGACATGATCCTGCAGCAGTCGGCCACGGCCATCCACCTCGACCGGGTGTACGAGACCGACATGGCAGAGGGCCTGAAAGCCATGGCGCTGGAAGGCCATGGCATCGCCTTTTTACCCAGCAGCGCGGTCAAGCGTGAACTGCGTGCGCGGCGCCTGGTGCCGGCTGCGCCGTCCACCCTGGGCGGCATGGAGATCGTGCTCGACATCCGGGCCTACCGCGAAAAACCTAGTGGCCCGGCAGCGGCCAAAAGCACAGCCCAGGCGCTCTGGGCCTATTTGGCGGGCTAGTCTTTTGCTAGGGGTTTTCCCCTGGAGTGGTGCGAGATAGCGCCAACTAAGCGCGCAAATCAAGCAGTGGTTGGCCGTTGCTTCGCTACGGTGCGGTAGCGGCCGACCCGGCTTGTCGCTATCTATGACGGTTATGCATAAAGCAGTCCGCATTCAGCATTGGAGTTTGGTGAAGCGCACATTTACAGTTCGCCACCTCCTCTAATGCCAAGGGCCTATATGTCAAACCAAGTGCGCGTCGAACACGACTTTCTGGGTGAAAAAGAGATTCCTGTCGCAGCCTATTGGGGTGTGCACACGGCGCGTGCGGTAGAGAACTTTCCGATCTCGGGCACCCGCATCTCGGCCATGCCCGACCTGATTCGCGCCCTGGCTTTCGTCAAGCAAGCGGCGGCCCGCACCAATCTGGAGTTGGGCGTGCTCGACGCCAAGCTGGCCGACGCCATTGTCGCCGCCTGCCACGACCTGGTGGCGGGGGAGTTGCATGCCGAGTTCGTGGTCGACGTGATCCAGGGTGGAGCCGGCACATCCACCAATATGAATGCCAACGAGGTGATCGCCAACCGCGCGCTGGAAAAGCTCGGTCTGGAAAAAGGCCGTTATGACGTATTGCACCCTAACGACCACGTCAACGCCTCGCAAAGCACCAACGATGTCTACCCCACAGCCGTGCGGATTGCGCTGTGGTTGGGCATAGAGCGTTTGCTGGCATCGATGGCCTTTCTGCGCGCAGGCTTCGAGGCCAAGGCCGACGAGTTCAAAAACGTGCTGAAAATCGGCCGCACGCAGTTGCAGGATGCCGTGCCCATGACGCTGGGCCAGGAGTTCCAGACCTATGCGGTGATGATGGGTGAGGACGAGTCCCGGTTGCGCGAAGCGCGCGCGCTGATCCAGGAAATCAATCTCGGCGCCACGGCCATAGGCACCGGCATCAACGCGCCGGGCGGCTACGCTGATCGGGCCTGCAAACTGCTGGCCGAAATCAGCGGCGTGCCGGTAGAAAAGGCCAGCAACCTGATCGAGGCCACGCAAGATACGGGCGCCTTTGTGCAACTGTCGGGTGTGCTCAAACGCGTGGCCTGCAAGCTCAGCAAAATTTGCAACGACTTGCGCCTGCTTTCCAGCGGCCCGCAGGCCGGCTTTGGCGACATCCGTTTGCCTGCACGCCAGGCGGGCTCGAGCATCATGCCCGGCAAGGTCAACCCGGTGATCCCCGAGGTGATGAACCAGGTGGCGTTTGAAGTCATAGGCAACGACATCACCGTGACCATGGCCTCCGAGGCCGGGCAATTGCAGCTCAACGCGTTTGAGCCCATCATGGGCTGGAGCCTGTTCAAAAGCATAGAGCACCTGAGCCAGGCTTGCCGCACGCTGCAAACCAACTGCGTGGCCGGTATTGAGCCCAACCACGAACTGCTGGCGAAACGGGTGCGCGAGTCGGTCACGCTGGTTACCGCGCTGAACCCCATCATTGGTTACGAGAAGGCCGCGCTGATTGCCAAAACCGCCATGAAATCCGGTGCAGCCATTGGCGAAGTCGCCGAGTCGCTGGGCATCATGACGCGCACTGAACTCGAGGCCTTGCTGGTGCCGGAGAGGCTGACACAACCTGTTTCCTTGGTGCGAAAAAGTGCACCTTGATGGAATACGGAGTGATTTCATTTGAACAAGAAAAACTATATAAATAGATTCAAGGTTTGTATTTTGTTCCGAGCGAAACATTCACCTGAATCGATTGGAGAGGACGACAAATGAAGAAAAAAATGCCTCAGGCGACCATCATCCTGATCGCCATGGTGCTTGGCATCATCCTGGGATACATGGTGTTCACCAGTTTTCCTGAGCGCAAAGCGGCCACGGAGATCGCAGGCTACATCTCCATCATTTCCGACATCTTTCTGCGTCTGATCAAGATGCTGATCGCGCCGCTGGTGTTTTCCACCCTGGTGGTGGGCATTGCGCACATGGGGGATGCCTCGTCCGTGGGCCGGGTTTTTGCCAAGGCGCTGGGCTGGTTCGTCACGGCATCGCTGATCTCGCTGGTGCTGGGGATGATCATGGCCAATTGGCTCAAGCCCGGGGCCAATCTGGGGCTGCCGCTGCCTGACATTGGGGCCTCGGCCGGCCTGGCCACATCCAAGTTCACGCTAAAGGACTTTGTCAGCCATCTGGTGCCCAAGTCTTTTGCCGAAGCCATGGCCAACAACGAGATCCTGCAGATTGTTGTGTTCTCTATGTTTTTTGGTGTGGCCTTGGCGTCTATGGGGGAAAAGGGCAAAACCCTGGTCTCCGCCATCGACGAGCTTTCTCACGTCATGCTGAAGATCACCGGCTACGTCATGAAGTTGGCGCCGTTGGCGGTGCTCGCTGCCATGGCCGCGACCGTGGCGGTGAATGGCCTGGAGATTCTGGTCAAGTTCGCCGTTTTCATGCGCGACTTCTATATCAGCCTGTTCCTGTTGTGGGGCATTCTGGTGTTTGCTGGCTTTGTGTTCTTGGGGCCACGTATCCTCAAGCTGCTGGTGCTGATCAAGGAGGCCTTCATGCTGTCGTTTGCGACGGCCAGCTCTGAAGCGGCCTACCCTAAGATTCTGGATGCGCTCGACCGCTTTGGGGTCAAACGCAAGATTTCCAGCTTTGTGATGCCCATGGGCTACTCGTTCAACCTCGATGGCTCCATGATGTACTGCACCTTTGCCGTGCTGTTCATTGCTCAGGCGTACGACATCCATCTGTCGCTGTCCACGCAACTGACCATGTTGTTGATCTTGATGCTCACCTCCAAGGGCATGGCTGGTGTGCCACGCGCATCGCTGGTGGTGATCGCCGCGACGCTGAACCAGTTCAACATTCCTGAAGCCGGCCTGCTGCTGATTCTGGGTGTGGATACCTTCCTGGACATGGGCCGCTCCGCCACCAATGCCGTGGGTAACTCCATCGCGACGGCGGTGGTCGCCAAGTGGGAAGGTGAGTTGGCGCCCGAGGCCGAAGCCGAGCGTTATGCCAAGCTCCTGGACGCGGAAGCGGCCACGAACATGGCTGGCCAAGTGCGCGCTTAAGCGAGGCCGCCATGTTTGCCTTCTTGCGACCCTTGTGCCTCAAACGCGGGCTTGCTGGCTTGCTGGTGTTGGCATTCAGTGTGGGAGTACTGGCGCAGTCAGCCGCGACCGGCCTCACCGGCACCCTGAAAAAGGCCTTTGATTCGGGCGCGGTGACCCTTGGCTACCGCGAGGCGTCGATCCCGTTCTCCTACATCTCGGCGCGCGGCGAGCCCATGGGTTATGCCATAGACATCTGCCGTGCCATCGTCGATGCCATGGGGGTGGCGGTAGACCGTGAACTGTTGATCAAATGGCGTCCGGTCACGGCCGAGTCGCGCATAACGGCCGTGACCTCCGGTGAGATTGATCTGGAGTGTGGCTCCACCACGAGCAATTTGGAGCGGCAGAAGCAGGTGGCGTTTTCGCCCACCACTTTTGTGTCCGGCTCCAAACTGATGGTGAAGAAGGGTTCGGCCATCAAGTCGTTCCGCGACCTGGTGGGCCAACGTGTTGTGGTGGCGGGCGGAACCACTGGCGAGAAGGCCATGCGCAGCCTGTCGGAAAAATTCAAGCTCAAGCTGAATTTTGTCGTGGCGACCGACTACGCCGAAGCCTTTGCCGCATTGGCTGCCGACAAGGCAGACGCCTTTGCGACAGACGATGTGTTGTTGTATGGCCTGCTGGCGCAGAACAAAGCCCAGGCCAACTACACGGTGGTGGGGGAGTTTTTATCGTATGACCCCTACGGCATCATGTACCGCAAGGGGGACCCCCCAATGGCGGCACTGGTAGCCAAAACCTTCAGCACGCTGGCCGAAGAAGGCGAGCTGGAGCGCTTATACACTCGCTGGTTTTTGAAGCGGCTGCCTTCTGGCGTCAGCATAGATTTGCCGATGAGCCCGCAATTAGGCACGATCATTCAAATGATGGTGCAGAAGCCAGAGTGATGCGGCGAGAATGTGACCTTTGGCCTGTTCTTGGGGCAAATGCCGAGATCAGGCATAGAGTCTGCATATAGACTGATATCGGACTGTTTCGATGCATTCTTACGCACCAATTTCGGGCTTCAGGCGCAAGGGTTATCCCTCGAGTCTGAGTTCTTAGAATTTTTTTGCGTAGTTCCTATTTTTACCTTGGAGTCTTTTTCATGAAGAAACAACTGCTCGCCATTGCGGTCACTGCTCTGGTTGCCACCGGTGCGTTTGCACAAGCTACCGACACTCTCGCGAAGGTCAAGGCATCTGGTTCCGTGACCATGGGTGTGCGTGATTCCTCCGGCGCTCTGTCGTACACCTTGGGTGATGGCAAGTACGCTGGCTATCACGTCGAAGTGTGCCAACGCATCATCGCCAATCTGGAAAAGGCTGCTGGCAAATCGCTGACGGTCAAGTACCAGCCCGTGACGTCGCAGAACCGCGTGCCTTTGATCCAGAACGGAACGGTTGATCTGGAATGCGGCTCGACCACCAACAACGCCACGCGCCAGAAGGACGTTTCGTTCGCGTTGACGACCTTTGTAGAAGAAGTCCGCATCGCGGTCAAAGCCAGCTCCGGCATCACCTCGATCGCACAGTTGAATGGCAAGACCGTGGCGACCACCACGGGTACCACCTCCGTGCAAACCTTGCGCCGTAACGAACGCGCTTCGGGCATGGACTTCAAGGAATTGCTGGGCAAAGACCACGCCGACAGCTTCTTGCTGCTCGAATCCGGCCGCGCCGATGCGTTCGTGATGGACGGCTCCATCCTGGCCGGCAACATTGCCAACGCCAAGAACCCCGCCGACTTCAAGATCGTGGGTGAAGTGTTGAGCGTGGAACCCATCGCCATCATGCTGCACAAGGACGACCCGGCTTTCAAGAAGCTGGCTGATGACACCATTCGTGATCTGATCAAGACCGGTGAACTCGCCAAGCTGTATGACAAGTGGTTCATGCAACCCATCCCACCAAAGAACGCACGTGTGGGCTTGGCTGCCTCCGACACGCTGAAGGCTGCCTGGGCCAACCCCAATGACAAGCCCATGGAAGACTACGCTAAAAAATAAGCACACTTAGTGGCTTAAGCGTGTAACCCCGTTCGATTCCGGACGGGGTTTGCCGTAAATGGGCCGCGTGATGCGGTCAATCAAAAATAAACGGCATCTCGTTTTCTTGGGAGAAATTTATGGATTGGCAGGTATTCCTGAACGACGACGGGGGTGGGCGCACCTACCTCGAGTGGATGATCAATGCCTGGGGATGGACGCTTTCCGTCGCCGGTTGCGCTTGGGTGGTCGCCATTGTGGTGGGCGCCTTGATCGGTACCGTGCGCACCTTGCCCAACAGTCCGTGGGCCGTGCGGCTTGCCAACGTCTGGGTTGAAATTTTCCGCAATGTGCCCTTGCTGGTGCAGATCTTTATTTGGTATTTTGTGTTGCCGAAGTTGTTTCCGGCGATGCAGCAGGTTCCTGGCTTTGCGTTGGTGGTTGTTGCACTTGGCTTTTTTACCTCTGCGCGTATTGCCGAGCAGGTGCGTGCCGGTATCCAGGCCTTGCCCAAGGGTCAGCGTTACGCCGGCATGGCCATGGGTTTCAGCACGGCGCAGACTTATCGTTATGTGATTCTGCCAATGGCGGTGCGCATCATCTTCCCGCCGCTGACCAGCGAATCGATGAATTTGCTGAAGAACTCTTCGGTGGCGTTCGCGGTGTCTATCGCCGAACTCACCACCTTCGCCATGCAAGCGCAGGAAGAAACCTCGCGCGGTGTCGAAGTCTATTTGGCGGTAACGGTTTTGTACGCCATCTCGGCCTTTGCGGTGAACCGCGTCATGGCGTTTGTGGAAAAACGATTGCAGATCCCTGGCTTCATTGTGGCTGGCGGCACCGGAGGGGGACACTGATATGGGCGATTTTGACCTTTCCTTTTTTACCTGGGAGATGCTCAGCAAGTTCGTGCTGAAGGGCTTCATCTTCAGTCTGGAACTCACGGCCATCGCCACCGTTGGCGGCATCATCTTTGGCACCATCCTGGCGCTGATGCGTTTATCGGGTAAGAAGTTTCTGATGGTGCCTGCCACCATCTACGTCAACGGCATGCGCTCCATTCCGCTGGTGATGGTGATCTTGTGGTTCTTCCTGTTGGTGCCCAGTTCGTTCTACGCGCTGTTTGGTTCTACCGGTGTGGACTACCGCTCGGAGATTTCGGCCATCATCACCTTCATTGCCTTTGAGGCGGCTTATTTCAGCGAGATCATGCGTGCCGGTATCCAGTCCATCCCGCGTGGGCAGGTGCATGCTGGCCAGGCGCTGGGTATGACCTATTCGCAGAACATGAAGCTGGTGGTGCTGCCGCAGGCGTTTCGCAACATGCTGCCGGTGCTGCTGACGCAGACCATCATCTTGTTCCAAGATACCTCGCTGGTGTATGCCATTGGTGCGTATGACCTGCTCAAGGGCTTCTCAACGGCAGGCAAAATTTACGGCCGCCCTGAAGAGGCTTACCTGCTGGCCGCTGTGGTGTACTTTATTCTTTGCTACTTGTTGTCCTATTCGGTCAAGAAGTTGCAGGCCAAGATTGCCATCATTCGCTGAACCAGCTGAACTAGATTCGTGGAGAAAACATGATTGAAATTAAGAACGTATCCAAATGGTATGGCCCGGTTCAGGTGCTGAACGACTGCAATGTGAGCATCTCCAAGGGTGATGTGGTGGTGGTCTGCGGCCCGTCGGGTTCTGGCAAGTCGACTCTAATCAAAACCGTGAACGCACTCGAACCCTTCCAAAAGGGCGAGATTTTTGTCGACGGCGTGCCACTGCACGACCCCAAGACCGACCTGCCCAAGCTGCGTAGCCGTGTTGGCATGGTGTTCCAGCACTTTGAACTGTTCCCGCATTTGTCGGTCACCGAGAACCTCACGTTGGCGCAGATCAAGGTGTTAGGCCGCTCGGCTGATGACGCCAAGGTGCGTGGCCTGAAGATGCTGGACCGCGTGGGCCTGATGGCGCACAAGGACAAGTTCCCTGGCCAGCTCTCCGGCGGCCAGCAGCAACGCGTGGCCATCGCCCGTGCCTTGAGCATGGACCCCATGGTGATGTTGTTTGACGAACCGACCTCTGCACTCGACCCGGAAATGGTCGGCGAAGTGCTGGACGTGATGGTCACCTTGGCCAAGGAAGGCATGACCATGATGTGTGTGACCCACGAAATGGGCTTTGCGCGCAAAGTGGCCAGCCGCGTGATCTTCATTGACGTGGGTGGGCGTATTCTGGAAGACTGCTCAAAGGAAGAGTTCTTCGGCCACCCGGAAAACCGCCAGCCGCGCACCAAGGATTTCTTGAACAAGATCCTGCAGCACTGAGCCGCCGGCCCAACGGCTTAGTCCAAACAAAAAGCCCCGCAGTGCAAACTGTGGGGCTTTTTGATATGTGGAGCGCGGTGCTTACTTCACCGGGCGTGCTGCGATTGCCTTCTCGGCGCGCGTCACCAGGTCGGCACCGATCTGCGACTTCCATTTGTCGTACACCGGGCGCGTGGCCTTGACGAACTCGCCGCGTTCGGCGGGGGTCAACTGGGTCACCGTCACACCCATGCTGGCAATGTCTTTCAGCAGCGGTTTATCGGCTTCCACCAGGCCTTTGCGCGCGATGACGATTTCTTGCTGGCCGGCGTCGAGTGCGGCTTGTTTGACAATGGCTTGGTCGGCAGGTGTCCACGACGACCAGATTTCCTTGTTGACCACAAAGATCAACGGGTCTGCCACGTAGCCCCAGGTGGTCACAAACTTCTGGCCTACGTTGTGCATCTTCAGCACGGTGAACAGGAACAACGGGTTCTCCTGTCCGTCGACCGCGCCGCTGGCCAACGCAGGTTGGGCATCGGCCCAGCTCATTTGTGTGGGGTTGGCGCCCAGCGCGGTAAACACATCGGCAAACAGCGGCGAGCCCACCACACGAATCTTCATGCCCTTTAAATCGGCCGGCGACTTGATGGCGTGTTTCGAGTTGGTGATTTCGCGGTAGCCGTTTTCGCCCCAGGCGAGTGGCACTACGCCGGCTTTTTCAATCGTCTTGAACAGGTCTTTGCCCACATCGCCCTGCGTCAGCGCGTCCAGCGCGGCGTAGTCGGGCATCAGGAACGGCATGGAGAACAGGTTCAACTGCTTCACCTGCGGCGACCAGTTGATGGTGGAGCCCACCGCCATGTCGATCACACCCTGGCGCAGTGCGCTGAACTCACGCGTCTGGTCGCCCTGGATCAGCGACACGCCGGGGTACAGCTTGATGTTGATACGGCCTTGGGTGCGCTCTTTCACCAGGTCTGCCCAGATCTTGCCGGCCTGGCCCCAGGGTGTGGGCGGGCCCAGCACCAGCGACATCTTGTATTCGGCCTTGTAGGCGGCCTGCGCCAAAGCCGTGCCAGAGAAGGCGGCCAGTGCGGCTGCGGCGGCTACGACGGTCAGCAGGGTTCTGCGGAATTTCATGCTTTGTCTCCTTGGGTAAATCGAGGTTTAAAGTTTTAGTAACCGAGGCGCGCGGGCAGCCACAGCGCCAGTTGTGGCCAGGCGATCACGGCCACCATCACCAGGAACATGGCAAACAACATCCAGCCGACCCAGCGCACGGTTTCTTCCATGCGCACGTTGGCGATGCGGCACGACACCATCAGGTTCACGGCCAGCGGCGGCGTGAATTGGCCCAGTGCCACCTTCAGCGTCAGGATGACACCAAACCACACCGGGTCCCACTTGTAGTACTGCACGATGGGCCACAGCAGCGGCACAAAGATCAGGAAGATGGACACACCGTCGAGGAACATGCCCACGGTGATCAGCATCACGATCAGCAAGGCCAACACGCCGTATTCACCCAGGCCCGAGTTGACGATGGCCTTGGCCACGGGGTCGATCACGCCCAGCGTGGAGAGTGAATACGCAAAGATGCCGGCCAGCGACACCACCAGCAAGATCACCGCCGACAACTCGCCCGACTCACGCAAGATCACAAACAGGTCGCGAACCTCGATGGTGCGGTAGATCGCCATGCCAACAAACAAGCCGTAGAACACCGCCACCACGGCTGCCTCGGTGGGCGTGAACCAGCCCGCGCGCATGCCGCCCAGAATCAGCACCGGCGCGGCCAGGCCCCAGGTGGCTTCGCGAAAGCTCTTCCAGAATTCGGGCTTGGGCAGCGTCGCCTCCAACGCGCCCATTTTGTGTGAGCGCGACATCCACACCGCCGGAATGATCAGTGCCAAACCGGCCAAGATGCCCGGGATCATGCCCGCCGCAAACAGCGCCGGCACCGAGGCGCCTGGCACCAGCACCGAGTAGACGATGAACGCTACCGAGGGCGGAATCAAGATATCGGTCGCCGCCGCCGCGCCCACCACGCTGGCCGAGAACGCGGCCGGATAACCCGCACGCGACATGGCCGCAATCATCACCGCGCCCACGGCCGCCGCGTTGGCCGGGCCCGAGCCCGAGATGCCGCCCAGGAACATGGCCACCAGAATGGCCACCATGGGCAACATGCCGGGGCCGCGCCCGACGATGGCAATCGCAAAGTTCACCAGCCTCAGGGCCACACCCGAACGGTCGAAGATCGAGCCGACCAGCACAAACATGGGAATGGCCAGCAGCGGGTACTTGCCCAGGCCGGCATAGAAGTTCTGCGGCACGGCCAGCAGGCCAAACCATTGCGCATCGGCATTGGCCAAGGCAATACAGGCCGCGCCGGCCAGGCCGAGCGCGGCGCCGATCGGCACACCGACCAGCATCATCAGCACAAAGGCGACGAAGAGCAGGGTGGCGATCATTCGGCGTCCCCTGCTGCTGCGTCCACCTGGCGGCCACGGCGAATGAACAAACCCACGGCGCGCAGGCCTATGGCCGTCGACACAATCGGCAGCCAGATCGAATACCACCACTGCGGCACACCAATGCCGGGTGAGGTTTCTTCAAAGGTATAGTCGTCGTAGACCATGCGCAGGCTCAAGCCTGCGATCAGGAAGAACAACGCCGCCACCATGACCGCGCCAAACTGCGACAGCCGCTTGCGCCGCGCCATAGAGCCGCTTTCCGAAAAGTACTCGATGCGGATGTGCCGGTCGCGCGCCACGGCCGCCGAACCGGCCACCATGGCCAGCAAAATCATCAGGAAAACCGAGAACTCTTCGGTCCAGGCAAAAGAGCTGTCAGTGAAATAGCGCACCAGCACGTTGGCAAAGGTGATCAAGGCCAGCAGGGCCATGATGACCACGGTGGCCCAGTCTTCAATCTTCAGCGGCACGCGGGTGGCGGGATCTGCTTCGGCTGCAACTTCGAGGTTGGGATCGGGGGGAGGGGTGCCAGGGCTTGAAGGGGAAGACATCGGTGACAAAAAAATGACGTAAGACCTGGAAGAGGGCGATTGAGGCGGTTTGGGCGCTTGGGATGGGATAGCCTGCCTACAGGCGAATCCGCGGCAGCCCGGCCAAACATCATATCTTTGGGTCACCCCACGAAGCATGGGGATTTTCCTGGGGATACAGCGAGGTTTGAGCCGGGCAGTGAGCCGGGCACATTGGCGGTGCGACAATCCTACGCATGACGACCACCACCGCCCCTGAAGCCCTGAGCGCCAGCCTGCGCTCCCCCGTCAACAGCATCACCGTCGCCCGCCCGGACGACTGGCACCTGCACGTGCGCGACGGTGACGCCCTGCACACCACCGTGCCACATTCGGCCGTGCAAATGGGTCGTGCACTGATCATGCCGAATCTGCGCCCGCCGGTCACCACGGCGGCGTTGGCTCAGGCCTACCGCGAGCGCATTCTGGCGGCCACACCGGCACGTGCCTCTGGTGGTGCGGCGTTCAACCCACTGATGTCGCTGTACCTCACCGACAATCTGGCCCCGGAAGAGATCGCCCGTGCCAAAGCTGCCGGTGTGGTGGCCGCCAAGCTTTACCCCGCTGGCGCCACCACCAATAGCGACGCGGGTGTGACCAGCCTGAAGAAGATCTACCCTACGCTTGAAGCCATGCAACGTGCAGGCATGCTGCTGCTGGTGCACGGTGAAGTCACCGACCAAAGCATAGACCTGTTCGACCGTGAAGCGGTGTTCATCGACCAGCAACTGATACCGCTGCGCCGCGACTTTCCCGAGCTGAAGATCGTGATGGAACACATCACCACCAAAGAAGCCGCGCAATACGTGGGCGAGGCCGACCAGTACCTGGGCGCTACCATCACCGCCCACCACCTGCTGTACAACCGCAATGCCATCTTCACCGGCGGCATCCGCCCGCACTACTACTGCCTGCCGGTGCTGAAGCGCGAAACCCACCGCCTGGCGCTGGTCGAAGCCGCCATCAGCGGCGCCGGCCGCTTCTTCCTTGGCACCGACAGCGCGCCACACGCGGCGCATCTGAAGGAACACGCCACGGGTTGCGCCGGTTGCTACACCGCCCACGCCGCGATTGAGCTGTACGCCGAAGCCTTCGACCGCGTGGGGGCTATTCATCAGCTCGAAGCCTTTGCCAGCTTCAACGGCCCCGACTTCTACAAGCTGCCGCGCAACACCGACAAGGTCACGCTGCAGCGCGAAAGCTGGACGCCACCGCCCAGCTTTGCCTTTGGCGAAGCCGAACTCAAGCCTCTGGCCGCCGGGGAAGCCTTGTCTTGGAAGCTGGTAGGCTGAGTTTCAGCGCGTCCATCGACTGGACGCGCCCTTGGCTGCAGCCCTTGCGCCCCCTAGGCCAAGCGGCCGCAGCGCTGCTGCAGCAGGGCCATACGGTGGCCGAAGCGCTGAACGCCGTGGCTGCCACCTTGCCTACTGGCGGCGTGCGGCGTTTCGTCCCGCAAACCGCGCTGCCCGAGGGGGAGCCCTACGAGCGCTACATCTTCGAGACGGGCAACGTGCCCACGCGCGACAACCTGCACGACTTCTTCAACGGCCTGTGCTGGCTGCACTATCCGCAAACCAAGGCGCGGCTCAACCAATTGCAGGCCGAGCAGATCGCGCTGCGCGGCATCGGCCCGGTGCGCGGGCCGGTGCGTGACGCGCTCACGCTGTTCGACGAAAACGCCGCCGTATTGCTGGCGCCGTCGGCCATCTGGCAGGCGCTGACCGAGCGTGCCTGGCACACCGCGTTTTGCACGCTGCGCCCGGCCTGGGCCGAGGTGCGGGTGCAATTGTTTGGCCATGCGCTGATGGAGCAGTTGGTGTTTCCGCGTAAATCGATCACGGCGCATGTCTATGTAGCGCAGTCAGCTATTGAATCAGTAGCAAGCATTGACGGCCATATCAGCGCTGAGCTGGCGCCCGATTGGCTCGCGGGCAAGCCGTTTATCCCCTTGCCAGTTCTGGGCGTACCCGGCTGGTGGCAAGGAAATTCGGTGGTTTCCTTCTATGATGACGCCACTGTTTTCAGGCCACGCCGCGCCACAAAAACCGACATAACAACGCAACACGTGGCAGCCTAAGACCGCTCTGGTTGGCTTGATTTGGCGCGTAAAGCCCGCATCTGGCAGACCAAAGAGCTTTTTCTTGTTCCCACGTCTCGACCCCACGGAGAATCCATGAAACGTATTGTTTTGTTTTTGCTGACCAACATTGCCGTTGTCGCAGTGCTCGGCATTGTGGCTAGCCTGTTGGGTGTGAACCGCTACCTCACCGCCAACGGCCTCAACCTCGGCGCCTTGCTCGGCTTTGCGCTGGTGATGGGTTTTGGCGGCGCCATCATTTCGCTGCTCATCAGCAAGCCCATGGCCAAGTGGAGCTCGGGTGTGCGCGTCATCAACCAGCCGCAGAACGCGGATGAAGCCTGGATCGTCGAAACGGTGCGCCGCTTCGCCGACAAGGCCGGCATCGGCATGCCTGAAGTCGGTGTTTTTGAAGGCGACCCCAACGCCTTCGCTACCGGCGCGTTCAAGAACTCGGCCCTGGTGGCGGTGTCCACCGGCTTGCTGCAAGGCATGACACGTGAAGAAATCGAAGCCGTGATCGGCCACGAAGTGGCGCACATTGCCAACGGCGACATGGTCACCATGACGCTGATACAGGGCGTGATGAACACCTTTGTGGTGTTCTTGAGCCGCGTCATCGGCTACGCGGTAGACAGCTTTCTGCGCAAGGGTGACGATCGCGACAGCGGCCCCGGCATTGGCTACATGGTCACCACCATCGTGCTCGACATCGTGCTCGGCTTTGCTGCTGCCATCATCGTCGCTTGGTTCTCGCGCCAACGCGAATTCCGCGCCGACGCCGGTGCCGCGCAACTGATGGGCCGCAAGCAGCCCATGATCAATGCGCTGGCCCGTCTGGGCGGCATGCATCCGGCCGAGTTGCCCAAGAGCGTGGCCGCCATGGGCATTGCCGGCGGCATTGGCCAACTGTTCTCCACGCACCCGCCTATCGAGCAGCGTATTGCCGCGCTGCAAAACGCGCAAGGCTAAGCCGTCTTGTCCGTGGATTTGCGTTTTGAATGGGCGCGCTTGGGAGACCTGAGCGCGCCCGCTTTCCATGCCGCCATGGTGCAGCGCGAGGCGGTGTTCATCATCGAACAAAAGTGCATCTTTCCCGATGCCGATGCCTACGACCTGCAATGCTGGCACTTGCTGGCCTGGGCTGGCCATGATCTTGCCGCCTACCTGCGCGTGACCGACCCCGGCAGCAAATACCCCGAGCCCTCGCTGGGCCGTGTGCTCACCAACCCGGCTTATCGCGGCAAAGGCCTGGGCCAACTGCTGTTGACCGAAGCCCTGGTGCGCTGCGAACAAACCTGGCCTGCTCATGCCAACCGCATTGGTGCGCAGCACTACCTGCTGAAGTTCTACCAGGGCTTTGGCTTCGAGCCGGTGTCTGATGTCTACCTCGAAGACGACATTCCGCACATCGAGATGCTGCGGCCAGCTATCGCCCGGTAGAGCGCGGTAAAGCCCGGTAAATGACACGTGGCGGCACGGGTGCCGACGCACTCGCGCGTGCCGGACGCACGGCCCCGACGCCATGGGCGGCCCTGCGGGCGCCGCTGGACACTGCGCCAGCAAACGCTCCCACAAGGCCCCAGGTTTGACAGGGTTTGCGATTGCATGAGAATAATTCGCATTTATAATTATTCTCCAACCCTCTCTTATTCCATCACCTGCGCTCTCCAGCGCAGCACATTTTGATCTTCATGAGTGCTACTCCGCACACCGCTGGCCGCGTCGTGGGGCGCATTGCCGCCGGCATGCTCGGCGGCTACGCCTTCACCTGGGGCTTTATTGCCTTGCTCATAGGCGTCACATTTGCCGCTGACATGGAGTTCCACGACGCCGAAGCCCTGGGCTACATCCTCGGCTTTATTGTTTTTCTGGTGGCTTTTCTATGGGCCTTTGTCGCGCCCAGCCTGGCGCGTGTCTGGCTGGTGCTGGCCGGTGGCGGTGCGCTGATGACCGGCGCCGCCTGGTTGGTGCAGCGTTCGCTGCTTTGATGTCGTAGAGGATTCCTACCGTGTTTCAGAACTTCCGACTGGCCATGGCCTGGCTGCACACCTGGTTTGGCCTGGTGCTGGGCTTTGTGTTGATGGTGGTGTTTTTCTTCGGCTCGTTGTCGGTGTTCGACCGCGAGATCGACCGCTGGGCCATTCCTGAATCGCGCTTTGCGCCGCAGCCCATGCCCTCGTTCGACAAGGTGCTGCTGCCGGTGTTCCAGGAGATGAAGCCGACGCCGCAGAACATCGAGCTGGCACGCAGCCGCCTCAAAGAGGGCAGCGGCCCCATGGCCGAGAGTTTCCCGGTGATCAAAAGCTGGGGCGCCTACACCACCCACCGCGATCCGGTGCTGGGCATGTTCAGCAGCTACGAGTTGCCCAATGCCAAAGACCCCGAAGACAGCGTATGGGGCACACGCACCATTGACCCGCGCAGCGGCAAGTCGCTGCCCGACGACCACCTGAAAATCGGCAGCCAGTTCTTCTACCCGCTGCATTACAGCCTGCATCTTGAATGGCTGAACCTGGGCTACTGGATCGTCGGCTTTGCGGCACTCATCATGCTGGTGGCGCTGGTCAGCGGTGTGGTGATGCACCGCAAGATCTTCCGTGAGCTGTTCACCTTCCGGCCGAAGAAGCACACCCAGCGCAGCGCGCTCGACCTGCACAACCTCACGGGTGTGGTGGCGCTGCCGTTCCACTTCATCTTTGCGTTCTCGGGCCTGGTGATTTTTGGCGGCATCTACTTCCCGGTGACACACACGCAGTTGGAGCCGCTGCACGAACTGCATGAAAAACACGAGGCGCTGGAAACCGGCCTGCCACACGAGCGCGCGGGCGTGGCTGCGCCGCTGGCCTCGGTTGACGCCATGGTGGCCGAAGCCCAACGCCGCTGGGCCGCCAAGGGCATGGCGGGCGACGTGGGCTTCCTCAATGTGCAGCACGTGGGCGACGCCAACAGTTATGTCAGCGTGTACCGCGCCGGCACCGACCGCATTGCCCTGACCGGTGAAGGCATCCACTTCAAGGCGTCCAGTGGCGAAGTGCTGCGTGAAGACCCGCCGCTCACCCCCGTGGCCAGCGTCAACACCTTCCTGACCGGACTGCACCTGCAGCACTTCCGCCACTGGCTGCTGCGCTGGCTGTATGTGCTGGGCGGCTTGTCGGGTTGTGTGTGTATCGCCACCGGCTTCATCTTCTTTGTCGAGAAGCGCAAGCGCCAACATGCCAAACAGGGCAAAACCGGTGCGCGCTGGGTGGATGCGTTTGCGGTGGCTACCGTCACCGGCATGCTGATTGCCGCACTCGCCATGCTGATCGCCAACCGGCTGCTGCCGTCCGAGCTTTCGCCTGGCATGCCGGGCAAGGGCGACATGGAGCAATACATCTTCTGGGGCGCATGGGTGCTGGCTTTTGTGCACGGCATCTGGCGCACATCTTCGGTGGCCCAGGCGCGCATGGCGCCCGCCTGGATGGAACAGTGCTGGGCGGTTGCGGTGATGGCGGTGGTCGCTGTGCTGCTGAACTGGTTCAGCACCGGCGACCACCTGTTGCGCACGCTGGGCGCAGGCTACTGGCCCGTGGCCGGTGTGGACCTGTTCATGCTGGCCAGCGCCATCGTCGCGGTGATGGCCGCGCGCAAGCTCGGTCGACGCGCCGCTGCTGTGCCCGCTGGCGCCCGGGCTGCTGCGCGGGCGAACGTGGCTACTTCAGAAGAGGGCGCCCATGCCTGACGTATTGCTCTTTGGCTTGGCCGTGCTGGTCAACATCGCCGGCCTGGGTTGGTTGGCCCTGGCCATGGACGTGCACTGGGAGCAGGCGCTGGGCCCGGTGCCCGCATCCGGCGCCACCATCAAGCTGCTGCGTGTGCTGGGCGTGGCAGGCTTGGTTGCGTCGCTGCTGCTGTGCCTGAGTGTGGACCATGCCTCCATGGCTTCTCTGGTCTGGTTCATGACCTTGGCCGGCGCGGCCTTGGCGATTGCGTTCACGCTGACCTGGCGCGCACATTGGCTGGGCCTGTTGGTCGGCAAGCTGCGCTCGGCTGCGTAAGCGCCCTCAAGCCATGGTCACAAATCAGCATCACAAGCCATCAAGCTGATGCCGCTGGTGCCACTGCGCCAGTGACTCTTGGGGCCAGTGCTGCTCATGTACATGGCCCTCGCCCTTGGGCACATCCACCCAGTTGGCGGCATAGACCAATGCGGCCTCCACCACTTCAGGCGGTTTGGGCAAAGGGGTGTCTATGGCCGAGGCATGGGGGTGCACCAGCTCGGGCCAGCGTGGGTCAAAAAGCCACAGCGCGCTGCCGCATTTGAGGCAGAAGCGACGTTCGGCCTTGGAGCGTATGGCGCGTTTGCCCGGATTTTCAGTGTCGCGCATCAGCGCGTGGTAACAGCCCAGGTGCTTGGCGCCTTTCACCTTGAGTGTTGCCGCGTCGCCGCCCAGGTTGATCGCATAACCGCCGCCGCCGGCCGTCTTGCGGCAGATCGAACAGTGGCAGTGCAGGAATGGCACGGGGCTGTGCGCCTCCAGGCTGAAGCGCACAGCACCGCAATGGCATGAACCTTCCAAGTGCATAGAAAGCCTTCCGAACGTGGTGGCTTTCCAGTATGGCGCAGGTGACGCGGTGTGTGCACCCTGCCTAGCGGGGGCTCAGTGCAGGCGCCGCCAGGCCTGCGCACGCAGCAGCGCAAAGAACTCCAGGCAGCCCATCAGCAGGCATGCGGGGATGGCGACGGCCCGGATCAGAACAACTTTGCGCATGGACATGGCGAACCCCCTTTGAGCGGTCAGTACGACCAGGGTAGTCGTGGTTTGTGACGCTGCTGTGTCTGCGAGAAATATCGTCCGGTGGCGTTGATGTCGCGGTACGCTAGTGTTTAAAACGCGTTCTGATCACCCACCACCACAAACATCTTGCCGACTGTTGACCTGCCTGAACTGGAGGCGCTGGAGCGCAGCATCGCACTAGGTGCAGCCCACCTGCAGGTGCGCACGGTGCGCCATGTCGAGGTGCCTGGTGGCGGTTGTTATCCGGTGTACGCGATCACGCTGGGCAACCCGTCGCCCGATGTGCCGGCCGTGGGTTTTTTTGGCGGCGTGCACGGGCTGGAGCGTATAGGCGCGGGCGTGGTGCTCGCCTACCTGCACCACCTGGCCGTGCGGCTGCGCTGGGACAGCGCCCTGCACCAGCAGTTGGAGAACATCCGGCTGGTGTTCATGCCCATCATCAACCCCGGCGGCATGGCCCTGGGCACACGCGCCAATCCGCGTGGTGTGGACCTGATGCGCAATGCACCGGTCGATGCGCTCGAGCCCGTGCCGTTTCTGGCCGGTGGCCAGCGTTACAGCCCGCGCCTGCCTTGGTACCGGGGGCTGCATGCCGCTGAAATGGAGGCCGAGAACCAGGCCGTGTGTGAAGTGGTGCAGGCCGAACTGTTGTCGCGCAGCTTCAGCCTGGCGGTCGATTGCCATTCCGGCTTTGGTGTCACCGACAGGCTGTGGTTTCCCTACGCCCATACCCGCAAACCCATAGACCACCTGGCCGAGATACACGCGCTGCAAGCCATCTTTGCGGAGTCGCTGAGCCAGTACCGCTATGTGTTCGAGCCGCAGAGCCTGCAGTATCTGGCCCACGGTGATTTGTGGGACCACCTCTACCGCCAATCGACGGCACAGCCCGAGCGCGTGTTCCTGCCGCTGACGCTGGAGATGGGCTCGTGGTTGTGGATCAAGAAAAACCCGCGCCAACTGTTTTCGCGCCACGGCATTTTCAACCCGCTGATCGCGCACCGCCAGCAGCGCGTGTTGCGCCAGCACCAGGCCTTGCTGGAGTTTCTGACACGCGCCGCCCACGGCCATGTGTTGTGGCGCCCGGCAGCAGAACACCGCGCCGCGGAGCACGCCCTGGCTTTGCAGCGTTGGTACTGAACAATGGGCAACCTCACATGAGCACCTGGATCTTGCTGCGCGGCCTGACCCGAGAAAGCGGGCATTGGGGATCGTTTGTCTCGCAGTTTGAAGCGGCGCTGCCCGGCCAGCGTGTGATCGCGCTAGACCTGCCTGGCAATGGCAGGCTACATGCGCAATGCAGCCCGGCCGACGTGCAAGGCATGGTGGCGCATTGCCGCACAACGTTGGCCGAGATGAGCATCACCGAGCCAGTGGCACTGCTGGGCATGTCGCTCGGCGCCATGGTGGCCGTGGCCTGGGCCCACGGCTATCCGTCTGAGGTCTCGGCTTTGGTGCTGGTCAACACCAGCCTGCGGCCGTTCAGCCCGTTTTACCAACGCTTGCGGCCGCGCACCTATGCACCGCTGCTGCGCCTGGTGTTGCGCAGTGCCACGGCCGAAGAATGGGAGCAGACCATTTTGCGCATCACCAGCAACACCGGCCCCGCACGGCATGCCGCTGTGCTGGCGGCTTGGGTAGGGCTGCGCGAACAACATCCCGTGGCGCGTGCCAACGCATTGCGGCAACTGTTGGCCGCCACGCGTTACCGCGCGCCTGCGTCGTCCCCACGCGCAGCCATGCTGCTGCTGGCCAGCGACCACGATGGCCTGGTGTCGCCGCAATGCTCAGCGACCCTGGCTGCGCGCTGGCAATGTGACTTGCAGCGGCATCCCACGGCGGGGCACGACCTGCCGCTGGACGACGCGCCTTGGGTGCTGGCGCAGATCCGGCGCTGGTGGCTGGAGCACACCGTGGGTTGACGTCACGTCAACTGGCGGCGGCCTGCTGAAAATCAGCGCCATGTGAATTTGGTTTTGGCAGAAGTGTGCTTACGCAAACGCCAACACCGCCTCCAGCATCTTGCGCAAATGCGGTTGCACCTTGGCCGCCAAATCGGGCCGGTAGGCAAACGGCAGCGTCTCTTCCATGTACGAAGACTGCGTCATCTCCAGCTGGATGGCGTGTACGTTTTGTGCGGGCTGGCCGTACTGGCGCGTGATGTAGCCGCCGGTGAAGCGGCCATTCAGGACTGAGGTGTAGCCGTCGGCCTGCGCGGCTTGGGCAATGCCGAACACGCTTTGCGCCAGGGACGGGTCGCAGCTCGTGCCTTTGCCTGTGCCCAGGTTCAGGTCGGGCAGCTTGCCTTCAAAAAAGCGCGGCAGCACCGAGCGTATGGAGTGTGCGTCCCACAACATGGCCACGCCGTGTTGTTGGCGTATGCGCGCGAGTTCGCTGGCGAGTTGTGTGTGGTAAGGCTGCCAGATGGCGTCGCGGCGCGCGGCGATTTCTTCGTCCGTAGGCACATCGCCGTTGGGGTAAAGCGGCGTGTCGTCAAAGGTGTCGACCGGGCACAGGCCGGTGACACTTTGGCCGGGGTAGAGGCTGGCGCCGTCGGGCGGGCGGTTCATGTCGACCACGTAGCGTGAGTGGGTGGCGACCAGGATGGAGGCGCCGAGTTCACGCGCGAAGGCGTAGAGGGTTTCCAGGTGCCAGTCGGTGTCGGGCACCTGGCGCGCCTCTTCACTCAGGCGCGCTTTGATGCCCGGTGGCACGTAGGTGCCGACGTGGGGCATGGAGACCAGCAGCGGCGCCGTGCCTTGGTGGAAGGTGAAGGCCGGCTGGTCGCTGACGGTGTTTTGGGTGATGGTGTTGCTCAAGATGGCTCTCCTCAATTCGATGCCAGTAGTTGACGGCGCGCGGCCACAAATGCAGCGGCGGCGCTGGCGCTTTGGGCGTGGCACCCGGCTTTTACACGGGGCACACCGGCGACCCACACGTCGGCCACGGCCGAGGTGCGGTGACTGGCGAACACGTGGGCCGAGAGTTGTTCGGGTGCTGGCAAACCTTGCAGCGCGATGTGCTGGGCGTCGAGCGCCACACAGTCGGCCAACTGGCCCACGGCCAAGCCACCCACGGGGCGGCCAGCGGCTTGGGCGCCGCCGGCCACGGCCTGCAGCGTCATGGCGGTGGCGACCTGCGGTTGTGCTGCTGTAGCGAGCACGTTGCGCTGGCGCAGTTGCAGGCGCTGGCCGTATTCCAGCAGCATCAATTCTTCAGCGGCGTTGACGCTGGCGTGGCTGTCCGAGCCCACGCCCCAGGCGCCACCGGCGGCCAGCCAGGCGGGCAGGTCGAACAGGCCGTCGCCCAGGTTGGCTTCAGTGCTGGGGCACAGGCCGGCCACGGCGCCGGTTTGTGCGGCGCGGGTGTACTCGGTGGGTGTCATGTGGGTGGCGTGCACCAGGCACCAGCGTGTATTGACGTCGGCGTGGTTCAGCAGCCATTCCACTGGGCGCTGGCCGCTCCAGGCCAGGCAGGCGTCGACCTCGCCGGTTTGTTCGGCAATGTGGATGTGCACCGGCGCTTGGGGGTTGATGGCGTTGAGCCCTTCGATGGCGGCGGCCAGGCTGTCGGGTGGCACGGCGCGCAACGAGTGTGGCGCCAGGCCTAGGGCGGCACCTTGCGCTGCGCACAGTGGTTGCAGGCGCTGCAGCAGCTTCAACATCGAGTCGGTGCTGCGGATGAAGCGTGCCTGGCCCGGTGTGGGCGCCAGGCCGCCAAAGCCGCTGGTCTGGTACAGCACGGGCAGCAACGTGAGGCCGATGCCTGCCGTGTGTGCGGCGCGCAGCAGCGCCAGGGCAAGCGTGGCGTCGTCGGCGTAGGGCTGGCCGTCGCGCTCGTGGTGCACATAGTGGAACTCGCACACCGAGGTGTAGCCGGCCTCCAGCATTTCGATGTAGAGCCAGGTGGCGATGGCCTCGATCTGTTCGGGGCCGAGTTGTGCCGCAAAGCGGTACATCAGCGTTCGCCAACTCCAGAAACTGTCTTGCGCAGCACCCCGAAATTCGGTGAGGCCGCCAAATGCACGCTGGAAGGCGTGTGAGTGCAGATTGGGCAGGCCGGGCAGCAGCGGGCCGGAGGTGGTGGGCACAGCTGCGGGCAAAGTGGTGTTGGGTGTGACGGCGGTGAACACACCGGCATCGTTCCACTGCAGCAAAACGTTTTGTGCCCAGCCGGTGGGCAGCAGGGCGTGTTCGGCGAACAGCGCTTGTGGTTGGCTATGCGCCATGGGATGGATCTTTCGAAGCTAAATCGTTGCGCAAGTCGTTTCGCACCACGCGCCCCTGGCGCACGATGGTGCAGGCGGGTTTTTGGCCGAACCAGTAGGCCAGCTCTGCCGCTTCAGCCACAGGCCACAACACGAAGTTGGCCGGGCGGCCGCTGGCCAGCAGGCCGTGGCTGTCTTGCAGGCCCAGCGCACGCGCGGCGTGGGTGGTGATGCCGGCCAGCGCTTCGGGCACGGTCAGGCGAAACAGTGTGCAGGCCATATTGGCCATGAGCAGCAGGCTCAGTGCGGGCGAGGTGCCGGGGTTGTGGTCGGTTGACACCGCCATGGGCACACCAGCGGCGTGCAGGCCGGCGATGGGCGGCAACTGCGTGTCGCGCAGTGTGTAGTAGGCGCCGGGCAGCAACACGGCCACCGTACCAGCCGATTTCATGGCGGCGATGCCGTCCGCGTCCAAGTGTTCGATGTGGTCACACGACAACGCGCCGTAACGCGCGGCCAGCGCGCTGCCGCCCATGTTGGAGATTTGTTCGGCGTGTAACTTCACCGGAATGCCGAGGCGCTGCGCGGCCTGGAACACCAACTCGGTTTCGGTCAGCGAGAAGGCGATGCGTTCACAGAACACGTCTACCGCATCGACCAGGCCTTCGGCGGCCAGGGCGGGCAGCATCTGCTCACACACCAGCTTGATGTAGTCGGCGCTGCGGCCCGTGTATTCGGGTGGCAGTGCGTGCGCGCCCAGGAAGGTGGTGCGCACCGTCACGCCCAGGGCCTCGCCCAGGCGGCGCGCCACGCGTAGTTGTTTGCGTTCGTGCTCCAGCGCCAGGCCGTAGCCCGACTTGATTTCGATGGCGCAGACACCTTCATCGAGCAGCGCTTGCAGACGCGGCAGCGCGGCTTGGAACAAGGCGTCTTCACTCGCCTTGCGTGTGGCTCGTACCGATGAGACGATGCCGCCGCCGGCCTTGGCCACGTCTTCGTAGCTGGCACCGGCCAGGCGCATGGCGAACTCGTTGGCGCGTTGGCCGCCGTAGACCAGGTGGGTGTGGCAATCGACCAAGCCCGGCGTGACCAGCGCACCAAAGCCTGCATGGCGCGGCAGTGCGGCGAAGGCGGCGGGCAGGGCGTCGCTTGGGCCTACCCAACGGATTTGGCCGTCCTGCACCACCAGGCTGACGAGTGTGGTTGCGGGCACGGGCACATCGGGCTGCGCCAGCTCGGCGGCGAGCTGCAGCTTCTCCCATACGCCATCGGCGCTGTAAGCCGGGATCGCAGAGGTGTGTGGCATGTGGTGTCCTCAGGCGGCGGGTGAGAGCGCAATCCAGGCCACGCAGGCTGGTTGGCCGGGCTTGGAGACCGGTTGCAGCCGCAGCGGGGCCTGGGCTTGGTCGTGCCACGACCAACCCTGGCCGGGCTTGATGTATTGGCCGCTTTCGTCCGAGGGCGTGACCTGCCACATGCCGGCCAGCACCAGGCACAGGCCTGCGGGTGTGCTGCCGGGCTGGCAGGTCTGGTGGATCACCTCAACATCGCCCTGCCACGCGCCGCGCCGCCGCATCAGGTTGAAGTCGGTGGAGGTGCCGCCTTGCAACTGGCAATCCACCGCCACGTCGCCCGAGAAAGCAAACGGTTGCCAGCGTTGCACCAAGGCGTG
Source organism: Variovorax sp. HJSM1_2 (assembly GCF_049316285.1). Lineage (NCBI taxonomy): Bacteria > Pseudomonadati > Pseudomonadota > Betaproteobacteria > Burkholderiales > Comamonadaceae > Variovorax > Variovorax sp. HJSM1_2. The sequence goes on from NZ_JBMOXA010000005.1 coordinate 63,790, forward strand.
GTTCAAGCTGCCATCGGCGGTGCTGAGTTGTACGCCATCACCGTCGAGCAGCATGATCTGCCGGTCAACGCCGGCAAACGCCGAGAACGGGCCAGAGGCGGCGATGGTGGCCACACTCACGCGCCACTCAAAGCTGTCCATGCCCGCGCCGGGCGGCCAGCAGGCCAGCTCGCGGGTGCTGCCACCGCCGTTTTTCCAGGGGCTGGGGGTGATCTTGGCGAGGTCAAAAAATTGCATATCTGATGAGGGTCAGTTGCTGCTCAGCAGCAGCGGAAACAAGGGGTGATCCATAGCCGCACCGGCGGGCAGGCTGTCGGCCAGGCCGGGAAATTCGGGCGAGGTTTTCCAGGGGCGTGGTGCGTGGCGCACGTCGTCGCCCAGGAAACGCACCGAGAACACACGCCGCCGGTTCGGGCCGTCCACACCGGCGGCCGCATGCAGGGCCAGCATGTGGAAACACACCACGTCGCCGGGTTCAATTTGCCAGCCTATGATGGGAAAGGTATCGCGCTGCGCTTCTATGTCGGGCAGGTCGGCCAGGCTGCCTTCGGGGAACCACTTGGCCTGGTTGTCCATGAAGCTGCGCGGCATGAGCCACGGGCCCTTGTGTGAGCCGGCGACAAATTCCAGCGTCGATGCGCGCGAAACCGGGTCGACCGGAATCCACATGCTCACGTTCTGCTGGCCTTCGATGTTGTAGTAGGGCTGGTCCTGGTGCCAGGGCGTGCGCTGGCGTGTGCCGGGTTCCTTCACCAACAGGTGGTCGTGGTACAGGCGTACCGTGTCGGACGCCATCAGCTTTTGTGCGGCCAGGGCCAGCGGCGCTTCATGAATGAAGCGGGCAAACTGGTCAATGTCTTGCCAGTTGCAGAAGTCTTCAAAGAAGCGCCCCGGGTCATCGGGACGGCTGGCCACTTTGGCGCGCGGGCTGGGTTGGGCCAGATTGGCTTCGATGCCATCGCGCAACAACGCCACTTCTTCTGGCGAGAGCAATTGCCGGATGCAGATGGCGCCGTCGCGCGCGAAGTCTTGCACCAGGGTGTCGGTCAGGCGTGCCTGAACGCGGGCTTGGATCTCGGCAGAAAAAGTGGGTGACGTTGTCTCGGGCATTGGCAGATCTCTTTTTTTAAGTTCTAGTCAAAACCGCCTGCAAAAACGAGCGTGTGCGCTCTTGGGTAGGCGCGGTAAAAATCGTCTCCGGCGGGCCGGCCTCGATGATGCCACCGCCGTCCATCACCACCACCACGTCGCCCACTTCACGAGCGAAATCCATTTCGTGCGTGACCACCATCATGGTCATGCCTTCCGCGGCCAAGACCTTCATGACCTGCAGCACTTCGCCCACCAGTTCGGGGTCGAGTGCGGAGGTGGGTTCGTCGAACAACATCACGCGTGGATGCATGGCCAGCGCACGCGCAATCGCCACGCGTTGTTTTTGCCCACCCGACAAGCTGGCCGGCATGGCGCTGGCTTTGTGCGCCAGGCCCACCTTGGCGAGCAGGGCATGGGCTTCGGTTTCGGCCGCTGCGCGCGACAACTTGCGCAGCATGCGCGGGCCCACGGTCACGTTGTCGAGCACGCTCAAATGCGGGAACAGGTTGAACGACTGAAACACCATGCCCACTTCTTCGCGCAACGCGTTCAGCTCGGCCTCAGACAACATCGTGCCGTCTCGTACCAGCGTGCGGCCGCAGATGTCGATCTGGCCGCCCTGCGGTTGCTCCAGCCCGTTGCAGCAACGCAGAAAGGTGCTTTTGCCCGAACCGCTGGGGCCAATGACGACCACCACTTGTGAGGGCAACACGTCGAAGTCAATGCCGTTGAGCACAACGTGGTCACCAAAGGCCTTACGCAGGCCACGGATGCGCACCATAGGTTCACCAGCAGCAGATTCGATTTTTTTCAATGCAGCGTTCATTGCACCATGCCTCCAGCGCGCAGGCGCAGTTCAATGTGGCGCAGCACCAGGGTGGTGATGCCCGTCAAAATAAAGTAGACCACGGCGATCGCGAGGTAGACCTCGAGCGAGCGGTACGACACGCTGATGATCTTCTGCCCTTCGTGCATCACGTCGTGTATGGTCAAGAGCGACACCAGTGCCGAGTTCTTGATGAGTGCGATGAATTCATTGCCCAGCGGCGGAATCATGCGTACAAAGGCTTGCGGCAAGATCACCGCGCGCATGGCCTGGCCGGACGACATGCCTATGGAGCGCGCGGCTTCCATCTGGCCTTTGTCTATGGACTGGATGGCGCCGCGCACCACTTCAGACACATAGGCGCCCGAGTAAATGCCCAGGCCGATCACGCCGCAGACAAACGCCGGCAGCAGGATGCCGAACTGCGGCAGGCCAAAAAACAGAATGAACAACTGCACCAGCAAAGGTGTGCCGCGAATCACCGCCACGTAAGCCGTGCACAGGCTGTAGATGAAGCGGCGCTTGGGGTTGAGCCGGCCAATGCCGATCAGCAGGCCCATGACGCAGCCGAGCAGCAGCGAGGCGGCGGTGACCTCTATGGTCACGGCGGCACCGCGCAGCAGTTGGGGCCAACCGGCCCATACGGGGGAAAAATCTAAATCCATATCGAGTGAGGACGCGGTTGGTTTTTGGGAGGGCTAAGGATCCTCTGCGTGAATCGACGCGAGGGCGGGGAGTGCGGATAGGGATGGGATGCAAGGCGCGTTTTGCAGCCAATAGCCGTAGCTATTGGCAAGAAGCGCAACGCCGCAGACCGCCCGAGCCGTGCTGCCACGCACCGTGTTGATTTATGCAGAGGATCCTTTAATTACTTGGCGGCGCTGAACCACTTCTTGACGATGGCGTCGTAGCTGCCATCGGCCTTGAGCTTGGCCAGCGCCGCGTTCACGGCCTTGGTCAGCTCGGGCGAGTCCTTGCGTATGGCCATGCCGTATTCCTCGGTGGTGATCTGCTCCTGCAGAACCTTCAGGCCAGGACGGGTGCGCACGTATTGGTAGGCGGCGGGTTTGCCGGTCACGGCAGCGTCGGCGCGGCCTATGTCCACCAGGTTGAACATTTCCTGGTTCTTTTCCACTTCAACGCGCTGCACCTTGGGGAAGTTTTGTTCCAGGTAGCTCACCGACTTGGTGCCCACTTGCACGCTGACCTTCTTGCCGTCGAGATCGGCCAGCTTCTGTATGCTGGTGTTGCCGTCTTTCACCATGGCCACCAGGCCGCCGGCGTAGTAGGGCGTGGTGAAGTCCACGACCTTCTTGCGTTCGTCGGTGATGTAGATCGCCGACACGGCCATGTCGAAACGCTTGGAGATCAGACCGGGGACCAGGCCCTTGAAGTCTATGTCCACCCATTCCACCTTTTTGCCCATGGCTTTACCTATGGCTTCCACCAGTTCGATGTCGAAGCCGGTGCGTTTGCCGTTCTCGACAAACTCCATGGGCGGGAACGTGGCGTCGGTGCCCACGCGCAGCACGTTGTCTTGCGCGTGCACGGCGGCGGCGCCGAGGGTCAGGGCGGTCAGGCTGGCCAGGAGGAGGCTGCGGCGGATGTTCATGGAAAAGCTCCGGTTGGGGGAAAGAGAGAAAAAACCAAAAAAAGAATCAGCCGCGCCCGGGGTCAGGGCGGCGTGAGTTCGCGTGAGATGCGGGCCGCCGCGACCACGGTCATGTGGATCAGCGCCGACGCCTGATCTTGCGCACGCAAGATGGGGGCCATGAGGGTGATGGCGCCCACCGACTGGCGCGGCGTGCGAAACAGCGGCACGCTGCAGCCCCAGACGCCGGGATCGACCTCACTCTGCGAAACGGCATAACCTGTGTTACGAATGGAGACGAGCTCCTGGAGCGCGGCGGCGCGTGCCGGGGAATGGGCACCGTAGTGGGTGTCGAGCAGCGCATCGCGCCTATCTTCGGGCAAGTGGGCCAGCAGGCATTTGGCCGAGGCGCCCAGGCGCAGCGGCACACTGCGGCCTTTTTCAAACGAGCAGCGCAGCGACTGGCTGGTCTCCACCATGTCCAGGCAAATCGCCTGATCGTTCACGGCCACAATGAGGCCGACACTTTCACGCGCCTGCTGGCACAACTCGGTCATGGCCGGGCGCGCCAAGGGCACCAAATGGGAGGCGAGGTCGAAGCCCAGCGCCAGTTGCAGGCTGACCGGGCCGGGCGCATATTGGCCATCGCGCTCCAGCACAAAGCCCCAGCGCTTGAGCCGGGCCAGTTGGCGGTACAGCGTGCTGCGCGCCAGGCCGGTGTGTTCCATCAACTCGGGCGCGGCCATGGTGCGGCCTTGCTGCGCGAGCACCGCCAAGACCTGCAACACGCGGTCGGCGGTGGGGACGGCTGATGGGGTGGCTCGCGGTGGCTTGCTGGACGACATCCGCGCAGTATGGACGCAGCCATTTAGAAATTGAACAACCCATTCCCGAGAAATGGGAATGGGGCGGCGAAATTTTCGCCACCCTGCCAAGGCGGTGTGGAAGGCTTAAAGGATGATGAAAGAACCATCCCTGGCCGACCACCCCAGCATCACTTGACGATCACTTCACCATCGGCAATTTCAGCCCTTGCTTCTTCGCCGTGGCAATGGCTTGTTCGTAGCCCGCATCGGCGTGGCGCATCACGCCCGAGCCGCTGTCGTTCACCAGCACACGGGCCAGGCGCTGGGCGGCGGCGTCGCTGCCGTCGGCCACGATCACCATGCCGGCGTGTTGCGAGTAACCCATGCCCACGCCGCCGCCATGGTGCAGGCTGACCCAGCTGGCGCCACCAGCGGTGTTCAGCAGGGCGTTGAGCAGCGGCCAGTCAGAGACGGCGTCCGTTCCGTCACGCATGCTTTCGGTTTCGCGGTTCGGGCTGGCCACCGAGCCGGTGTCCAGGTGGTCGCGGCCAATGACGATGGGCGCCTTGAGTTCGCCGTTCTTCACCATCTCGTTGAAGGCCAGGCCGGCCAGATGGCGCTCACCGAGGCCAAGCCAGCAGATGCGTGCGGGCAGGCCCTGGAAGGCGATGCGGTCGCGCGCCATGTCCAGCCAGCGATGCGTGTGGTGGTTGTCGGGGAAAAGCTCCTTGATCTTGGCGTCGGTCTTGTAGATGTCTTCCGGGTCGCCCGACAAGGCCACCCAGCGGAACGGGCCCTTGCCTTCGCAGAACAGCGGGCGAATGTAGGCCGGCACAAAACCGGGGAAGTCAAAAGCGTTTTGCACACCCTGGTCAAACGCCACCTGGCGGATGTTGTTGCCGTAGTCCACAGTGGGAATGCCCATGGCCTGAAAGTCGAGCATGGCCTGCACGTGCACGGCGCAGCCCTTGGCGGCGGCGGCGGTCAGTGCGGCGTGTTGCGCCGGATCTTGTTGCGCGGCCTTCCACTCGGCCACGCTCCAGCCCACGGGCAGGTAGCCGTTGATCAGGTCGTGGGCCGAGGTCTGGTCGGTCACCAGGTCGGGCTTGATGCTGCCGGCCTTGGCGCGGCGCACCAGCTCGGGCACGATCTCGGCGGCGTTGCCCAGCAACGCGATGGACACGGCCTCACCGGCCGCCGTGTGTTGCTGGATCAGGGCCAGCGCGTCGTCTATGTCCTTGGCTTGTTTGTCCACATAACGCGTGCGCAGACGGAAATCGATGCTGCTCTGCTGGCATTCGATGGCCAGCACACAAGCCCCTGCCAAGACACCAGCCAGCGGTTGTGCGCCACCCATGCCGCCCAGGCCGGCGGTCAGTATCCACTTGCCCGACAAGTCGTTGTTGTAGTGCTGGCGGCCGGCCTCGACAAAGGTTTCAAACGTGCCCTGCACGATGCCTTGTGCGCCTATGTAGATCCAGCTACCGGCGGTCATCTGGCCGTACATGAACAAGCCCTTGCGGTCGAGCTCGTTGAAGTGTTCCCAGTTGGCCCACTTGGGCACCAGGTTGGAGTTGGCGATCAACACCCGTGGCGCGTTCGAATGTGTCTTGAACACACCCACGGGTTTGCCGGATTGCACCAGCAGCGACTCGTCTTCTTCCAGGTCTTTGAGCGACGCCAGGATCTGGTCGAAACAGGCCCAGTCGCGTGCAGCGCGGCCAATGCCGCCGTAAACCACCAGAGCTTGCGGGTTTTCGGCCACTTCGGGGTCGAGGTTGTTCTGGATCATGCGGTAGGCGGCCTCGGCAATCCAGTTCTTGCAGTGCAAGTCGGTGCCGCGCGGGGCGCGGATGACGCGGGTCGGGTCTACGCGTGGATCGGTATTCTGTGGTGTGAAGGTTTCGGGTGCGTTCATGGCTGTCTCCAGGCGTAGGGCAAAAAAAGTGGCTGACGCTTCAGGCGTCGCGGGATGTGGTGAGGGCGAACCCTGCGCGGTTGGCGGTGGCTTCGCGCTCGGCCAGCACTTCATAGGTCTCGGGTTCGGCGCTGGTGAAGCGCTGCAGCAGCAACCTGTCCATGGCGGTCGCGCAAACCGCGTCCTCGTGGGCTGACAGCAGGGCTTGGCGCACACGTTGCGTGACGTCGGGGGCTTGGCTGGGCGAGGCCACCAGCAGCGGAATGGGGGACGCGATGGTGTTCTCCAGCGAGACCAGTGGCGCCATCAGCTCGGGGGTGTGGTGGCGCAGCAGGTCCAGTACGTAGCTGTCGACCACACCCACTTCGGCCTGGCCGTCGAGCACGGCACGCAACACCGCCATGGGTGTGGTGGTGGGCGCGGCGGTGGCGGCAAACAGGCTGGTTTGGCCTGCGGGTGCCAAGCTCATCAAGTGATGACGCGGGGCGTTGAAGCCCGAATTTGACTCGGGCAACATGTGCGCCAGGCGGTGGCCAAAGGTGGCGGCGAGGTCGGAAAACCCGGCGTCGCGGCGTGCCACAAACTCGGTGAAGTACACCGGCTGCGCTGCATAACGGGCGGGCGCTGGCACCGGCGCGGCGAGGATCACCGGGGGGGCGGTGTGTATCGCCAAGGCCTTGTGGGCGCGCGTGATGTAGGGCAGGCCACACATAAAGGCCGCGCCCAGATCGTCACGGTCCCACAGCGCGGCCACGGGCGCGGGAGCGGCGTGTTCCACGTAGTCCCACGACACGCCGGCGATCTCACCCACACGCAGCAACAAGCTGCGCCAGGCCTGCGCCACGGCGGGGGTGACGGCGTACATACGGGCGTTGGCGATCATGGTGCTGTACGTGATTTAGGCGTAAACCAGTTGCTGGCCTATGCCCATGGCGGCGGCTTTTTGCAGCAGCGCGTGGCCCATGGCAATGTCGCTCAGCGACAGGCCGCGGTGCCAGAAGAGATTGGTTTCATCGTCGCTCTGGCGGCCGGGCTTTTGGCCGGCGACGATCTGGCCCAACTCGGCGTGCAGTGTTTGCTCGGACAGTTTGCCCGCGTTGACATGCGCGCGCAAGGAGCCAAACGGGCCACCCTTGCACTGGCCCCAGTCGTCCACCACCATCTTGTCCATGATGTCGGTGAGCGACAGCTCGACCGCGCTCATGGTGCCGTAGGGCACGACCAACGCGCCCTTCTTGATCCACTCGGTCTTGAGCAGTGGCGTAGGTTCTTCCAGGCGCGAGGCTTCGACCACGATGTCGGCGCCGCGCACACACGATTCCCAGTCTTCGGTGATGGTGATCTTTTTGCCCAGGTCTTGTTCGAGTCTGGCGGCAAACTTTTCGCGGCTTTCGGGGCGGCGCGAGTGGATGCGGATCTCGTCAAAGTCGAACAGGTGGTTCAGCAGGCGCACGTTCCAGTAGGCCGTGCCGCGCGCGCCAATGTGGCCCAGCACCTTGCTGCTCTTGCGCGCCAGGTGTTTGGCGCCGAGTGCGGTGATGGCGCCGGTGCGCGCATCGGTGATGAAGGTGGCGTCCAGCATGGCCACAGGCATGCCGGTGCGCGGGTCGAACAGGTTCAGCATGGCCATCTCGGACGGCAGGCCTTGTTTGTAGTTGTCCACATAGTCGCCGACGATCTTCACGCCCGCGAGGTTCATGGGGGCGATGTAGCCGCGCAGCACGTTGAAGTGGCCGCGAAACGCCGGATCGGGCGTGAGGTGCACACGCGGCTCTATCACCGTCTGGCCATTGCCCTGGGCCAGCAGACCTTGCTCGACGGCGGCCAGGATTTCGTCGTTGCTCAGGGCAAGGCGGGCGATGTCGGGGCCGTTGAGATAGGTGAGGTGGATGTTTTTCAAGGTCGTGCTTTCTGTGGCGGCTGGGCGTTAAGTGGTATATACCACTATAGGATCAAACGGCTATAGGGTCAACTTTCCGGTGCTGAAAAAACATGCATGCACTGAATTAGCTTATGCACTTTCGGTGGTGTGCAAAAACGGGCGCTTTTGCATTAAAGTGGTTCATACAACTTGTTGCACGGCGAAGTTGTTTGTTTTTGGTGCGCTGAACTGGCATAGACCACTTGAATGCCTGGGCACGCCAATTGCATGGCTCGTGCCGGGTTGCGTTCTTCCACCATGATTTTGTCGCCGGAGCTTTTCATGACCATGCCGTTTGTCGATTCGCCGTCTCGTCTGCAGTCTCGTCTCAAAACCGTTCTGGTGGCCGCAGCGGCCATGGGGTGTGCGGTGATGGCGTCGGCCCAAACCATCAAGGTTGGCTCCAAGAACTTCACGGAGCAGTATGTTCTGGCCGAGTTGTATGCGCAGGCTTTCGAGGCCAATGGCATCAAGGTGGAGCGCAAGGTCAACCTCGGCGGCACGCTCATCGCCCAGAAGGCGCTGGAAGAAAAGCAGATCGATTTCTACCCCGAGTACACCGGCACCATGCTGCTGGCGGTGCTGAAGGAAGCGCCTATGACCGACAAACAGGCGGTCTACACCAAGGTCAAGACCGCCTACGCCGCGAATGGGCTGGTGGTGCTGGACCAGGCGCCCATGAACAACACCTATGTGATGGTGGTCAAACCCGAGGTGGCGGCCAAGTACAAGCTGGCCACGCTGTCGGATCTGGCCAAGGTGGCCAAGGAAGTGAAGCTGGGCGCAGGCCCCGAATTCCGCGATCGCAAGGACGGCCTGCCTGGCCTGAAGACCACCTATGGCATGGAATTCAAGGAAGACCTGCAGTTGGCCATTGGCCTGCGCTACCAGGCGCTCAAGGGCGACCAGGTGCAGGTGGTCAACGGTTATTCGACCGACGGCATGATTGCCGCCATGAAGCTCACGCGCCTGAAGGACGACAAGAACCTCTGGCCGCCTTATTACCTGGCGCCGGTGATCCGCAAGGACGTGCTGGACGCCAACCCCAAGGTGGGTGAGGTGGCCAACAAGATCAGCGCCTTGCTGGACGACGCCACCATGGCGCAACTGAATTACCTGGTGGACGGCGAGAAGGAAGAGCCCAAGGACGTGGCCAAGGCCTTTCTGAAGGAAAAGGGCATCGTTCGCTGATCGCCGCGCCGCAGGCAATGTTGGCCAGGCCAGACATGCAAGCCGCAAGCGCATCCGCCGGCCAGGCGGCCACAGCCGTGCTGTTGGGCCCAGGCCCGGTGACGATAGAACACCTGCTGCGCGTGGCGCAGGCGGGCGCGCCGGTGTGCGCCACTCCCGAGGTCGCGCAACGGCTGCGCATCGCGCGTGCGGTGGTCGATCAACTGGCGGCGTCGAGCACACCGATCTACGGTCTCAACAGTGCCCTGGGCGCGAACGTGGGCCAGGCCATTGATCCGGCGCAGCAGGCGGCCTACCAGGTGCGTGCCATCCAGGCGCGCAGTGTCGGCGTTGGCCCTGAGATAGGGGTCGAGCGTGTGCGTGCCACGCTGTTCAGCCGCCTGGCGGGGCTGGCTGTGGGTGGTTCGGGCATTTCGCCCGAAGTGTTTGATGCCTTGCTGGCGCTGCTCAATGCCGGGGTGCATCCAGTGGTGCCGGCCTTGGGCTCTATAGGCGTGGCCGACCTGGCGCCGATGTCGCATGCCATGCAAGTGCTGCTGGGGGCTGGCGAGGCTGATTTTTGTGGTGAACGCCTGCCCGGTGGTGAGGCCCTGCGCCGCGCCGGTTTGGCGCCCGCCCAGTTGGGGCCAAAGGACGGCCTGGCGCTGATCAGCTCGAATGCCTTTACCGTGGGAGGCGCGGCCCTGGCCTGGCAGCATATGGCGCGGGTGCTGGATTTGCTCGATTTCGCCGCCGTGCTGACGCTGGAGGGCTTTCGCGCCAACCTGTCGCCTTTTTGCGCAGAAGCGGTGGCGGCGCGGCCTACACCCGGTGTGCAGCAAAGCGCCGAGCGTCTGGTTGCTTTGTTGGACGGCAGCGCCCTGTGGCAAAGTGGTGCCGCCCGGCGCGTGCAGGATCCGCTGTCGCTGCGCTGTGTGCCGCAGATCCATGGCGCGGCCTGGTGGGCGCTGGAAGATGCGCGCCAGCATATAGAGGCCGAACTTAATGGCGCGGGCGACAGCCCGCTGGTACTGCCCGAAGGCGCTGCAACTGAAGCTGCACAGGGCCAAGGGCGCCTGATCTCCACCAGCAACTTCCATATTCCCGGCCTGGTGCTCTCGCTCGAAGGTGTTGGCCTGGCGTTCGCCCAGGCCGCCTCGGCCGTGGTGCAGCGTTGCCAGCGCCTGTATTCGCCCGGCAGCAGCGGGCTGCCTCTGCAGCTCACACGCCTGGGCCCCGAACATTCCGGCTTTGCCACCATTCAGAAAACGCTGACCGCGCTGTGGAGCGAAGTGCGCCACCTAGCCAATCCCGCGTGCCTGGATTTCTTTCCGGTGTCTGAAACCTCGGAAGACCATGCCCTGATGGCGCCGCAGGTGGTGGAGAAGACGCAGCGGCTGGGCGACGCCGTGGCTTACCTGGCCTGTATTGAATTGCTCAGCGCCGCGCAGGCCGTGGATCTGCGTGGCATCACGCCGGACCAGATGGGCGCGGGTGCGCGCCGCATCTACACCGCCGTGCGTGCACTGCTGCCGCCGCTCGACGAAGACCGGCCGCTGGGGCCCGAGGTCGAGCTGCTGCATAGGCATTGGCTGGCCGGCGCGTTGCCGGAACCGGGTGGGCTTGAGGAGAGTGCCGCGGCATGAAGTGGTTGATCAGAAACTGGGACCAGGTGTTGCAGGCCCTGGGCGAACATATCTTCGTCTCGGGTTCGGCGCTGTTGCTGGCCTTTGCGGTGTCGTTGCCGCTGGGCATCTGGGCCGCGCGCAACCAACGCGTCATGAGCATCACGCTTGGTATCTCGGGCGTGCTCTACACCATTCCCACCATGGCCTTGCTGGCGCTGCTGATTCCCATCGTTGGCCTGGGCAAGACCAACGCCATCCTGGCGATGGTGATGTTTTCGCTGATGATCCTGATCCGCAACGTGGCTACCGGCCTGCGTGAAGTGCCGGCCGACGTGGTGGACGCCGCGCGTGGCATGGGCATGGACAGCGGCCAGATCCTGCGGCGCATCGAGTTGCCGCTGGCCGCGCCCATCATCGTCGCCGGCTTGCGTGTGGCGGCTGTCACGGTGATCAGCATCACCGTGGTGGCGGCTTTTGTGAACGCAGGTGGCCTGGGCAACATCATCTTCAGCGGCATGTCCAGCGACCACGCGGCCAAGATCTGGGTTGGCGCCTTGGCGGCCTGCCTGCTCTCGGTGCTGGTGGATGTGTCGCTGCACGCCGTGGAAAACCGTTTGCGCAAGGGAACGGCATGAACCTTCTTGCGCAAGCCTGGGACATGTTCATGGCCGACCCGAGCCGCGTGGGCGCGGCGCTGTGGACACACGTGCTGCTGTCGGCCTGTGCGCTGGGGCTGGGTGCACTGGTGGCGGTGCCGCTGGGCATGCGCCTGGCGTTGTCGCAACGCGGTGTGCTGCTGGCCATCAACCTGGCCAACACCGGGCGCACGCTGCCTTCGCTGGCGGTGCTGGCGCTGGCTATGCCGCTGCTGGGCACGGGCTTTCTGCCATCGCTGGTGGCCTTGGCGCTGTTGGCCTTGCCGCCGATTCTGCTCAACACCTACGCCGGTGTGCGCGGCATAGACCCCGAGGTGATAGATGCCGCACGCGGCATGGGCATGCGTGAGCGGCAGATCACCTGGCGCGTGCGCCTGCCGCTGGCGCAGCCGACCATCTTTGCCGGCCTGCGTATCGCAGCGGTGCAGGTGATCTCGGGCGCCACGCTGGCGGCCTACATCGGTGGTGGCGGCCTGGGCGAGTTCATCACTTCGGGCGTGGCCATGATGGCCGTGCCCCAGGTGCTGCTTGGCGCCATTCCGGCCACGCTGCTGGCCATAGCGGTCGATAGCTTGTTCGGCTCGCTGCAAAAACACTTAACGCCCAAAGGGCTGCGCAATCCATGATCCATATCGAAGGCCTGACCAAGCAGTTCCCGGGCGCGCAGCGGCCTGCGGTCGACGGCTTGTCGTTGACCATTCCCGAAGGTGAGCTGTGTGTGCTGATTGGCTCGTCGGGCTGCGGCAAGACCACCACCATGCGCATGATCAACCGCATGATAGAACCCGACGCCGGGCTGATCGAGGTGGCGGGGCGCAATGTGCGCGAGCAGGACGCCGTCGCGCTGCGCCGCAACATCGGCTACGTGATCCAGCAGACGGGCCTGTTCCCGCACTTCACCATCGCCGAGAACATCGCCACCGTGCCGCGCCTGCTGGGCTGGCCCGAGCCGCGCATCCAGGCGCGCGTGGATGAACTGCTGGCGCTGGTGGGCTTGGTGCCCGAGCAATACCGGCAGCGTTATCCGCGCGAGCTGTCGGGTGGCCAGCGCCAACGCGTGGGTGTGGCGCGTGCCCTGGCGGCCGACCCGCCGGTGATGCTGATGGACGAGCCGTTTGGCGCCATCGACCCGATCAACCGCGCCTCGCTGCAGGATGAATTCCTGCGCATACTGCAGCAGTTGAAGAAGACCATTGTGTTTGTGACACACGACATCGACGAAGCCCTGAAGATGGGCGACCGCGTGGCGATTCTGCGCGACGGCCGTATTCTGCAGGTCGACACGCCCGATGCCTTGTTGGCCACACCCGCGAATGAATTTGTTGCCTCATTCCTGGGCGTTGGGCGCTCGCTCAAACGCCTGGCCTTGGCCACTGTGGGCTCGGCTTTTGAGGTTGATGCGCCTGCAGCCGGTGCGCCGCGTATTGCCGCCACCAGCTCACTGCGTGAAGCCCTGGCCTTGTTGTTGGAATCGGGGGCGGCCGAGTTGGCCGTGACCGATGCCAATGGGCACACCACCGGCCGCTTGCGGTTTGAGGCCTTGCGCGCTTTGGCCAGCGCTTCACCCGCTGCGTTGGAGAACTGAAACATGGCGACCAAAAACGGCTATGAAGATGTGAAATACGCCATCCGTCAGGCGATTGAGCAAGGCGGCTGGAAGCCAGGTTTCAAGCTGCCATCCGAGCGAGAACTGGTCGAACAATTCAAATACGCGCGCATGACGGTGCGCCGCGCGCTGCAGGAGCTGCAGGCCGAAGGTTTGATAGAGCGGCGCCACGGCTCGGGCTCTTACGTGGCCGATCTGCAGCCTATCTCCAACATCTTGAGCGTGAAGGACATCCGCGAAGAGATCGACGGGCGCGGCCACACACACAGCAGCCAGGTGTTGCTGCAAACCAGCATAGAAGCCAGCGCCGCCATCGCCCAGGCGATGCAGTGCACACCCGGTGCCCCGGTGTTTTGCTGCCAGGTGCTGCACCTGGAGAACGGTGTGCCGGTGCAGTTTGAAGAACGTTTCATCAACCCCGAGGTGGTGCCAGACTTCTTGTCGCTGGACCTCGCGGCGCAGACTGCGTCGGGCCACCTGTTTGAGCGTGCACCGCTGACGGCCGCCGAACAGGTGGTGGAAGCGGTCAACGCCGAGGCGGCGTTGGCAGCCCACCTGCGGGTGGACGAAGGCGCCGCCTTGCTGAGGGTGTCGCGCCGCACGGTATCGCAGGGGCGCGTGGCGTCGATCGCGCGGCTCTACCACCCCGGCAGCAGTTATCGGCTGATCGGTGTGTTCTCGACCACACCGACGACCACGGTTTAGACCATCAGGCGAAGCTAGGCACGATCTGCTGCACAGCAGTCGGCCATTCACTTTGCAGTGCCCACAGGCGCATGTTTTCCACGTCAGTCGCCAAATAGCGGTCTTGCTCCAGGAAGGCGACTTTGCTGCGCAGGCGTGCAAACTCGGCTTCCACCAGCGGTGAGCTTTTCAACCCGCGCTTCAGCTCCATGCCTTGCGCCGCGGCCATGGCTTCTATGCCCACCACCACGGCGGTGTTGTTCACCATATCGCCCAAGCGGCGTGCGGCAAACGTGGCCATCGACACGTGGTCTTCCTGGTTGGCCGAAGTGGGCAGGCTGTCCACGCTGGCCGGGTGGGCCAGGGATTTGTTTTCCGATGCCAGGGCGGCGGCCGTGACCTGCGCAATCATGAAGCCGGAGTTGACGCCGCCGTCGCGTACCAGGAACGGGGGCAGGCCCGACAGGCCGGTGTCCAGCAGCAGCGCCAGGCGGCGCTCGGAGATGGCACCGACCTCGGCCACAGCCAGCGCAATGATGTCAGCCGCAAACGCCACCGGCTCGGCGTGGAAGTTGCCGCCCGAGATCACGTCGCCGTTGTCGAACACCAGTGGGTTGTCGGAAGCCGCGTTCGCCTCGATTTGCAGCACGCGTGCGGCGTGTTGCAGGTTGTCTAGACATGCGCCCATGACTTGCGGCACACAGCGGATGGAATAGGGGTCTTGCACACGACCGCAATCGGGGTGTGAAGGCACGATTTCACTGCCGTCGAGCAAGGCGCGCACGGCGCCTGCCACGGCGATCTGGCCGGGCTGGCCACGCGCGGCATGCACGCGTGCATCAAACGGTTTGATCGAGCCCTGGATGGCTTCCAGCGACAAGGCTCCGGCCACCAGGCCTGCGCCCAAGACCTGCTCGGCACCAAATAAACCGGCCAGGGCCAGCGAGGTGGAAACCTGCGTGCCGTTGAGCAAGGCCAGGCCTTCTTTCGGGCCCAGAACAAAGGGCGTCAAACCTATGCTTTGCATGGCTTCTGCACCGCTGACCAGGCTGCCATCGGCGGTGAAAGCCTGGCCTTCACCAATCAACACACAGGCCAGGTGCGCCAACGGCGCCAGGTCGCCAGAAGCGCCCACCGAGCCCTTGGCCGGGATGTGCGGCGTGACACCGGCATTCGCCAGCGCCAGCAAAGCGTGCACCAATGCCGGCCGCACACCCGAGTGGCCGCGCGCCAGGCTCACGGCCTTGGTTGCCAGAATCAAACGCACCACGGGTGCGGCCAATGGCGCACCCGTGCCAACGCTGTGCGACAACACCAGGTTGCGCTGCAAATCGGCCAACCGGTCGCGTGCAATCTTGGTGCTGGCGAGTTTGCCAAAGCCGGTGTTGATGCCATAGACCACCTGGTCTTCGTCCACGATGCGCTGCACCGCGGCCTGCGAACTGAGCAGGCCGGCCTCGGCCTCGGGAGCCAGCGTCAAAGCTGCGTTGGTGCTGTAGATGTGGCGCAATTCGGCCAGGCTGACGTCGCCGGGGTGGAGCACTAAAGAGGTGGTGGTCATGGTGTTTTCATCCTGTCTATACAAGTTGCCGCCATCATCGTTCAGAGAGGCCAATGTTGCAAGATGTCCAGCCCTGCCGGGCGAAAAGAAATACGCGCGCAATGCCACGTGGTGGCACGGCCGGGCGCTACTCTGGCCCTATCCTCGCCCCTATCTCCGGCCAGCTTATGCGGTGATGTATTCGGGGTAACGCGTCTGGATGTCGGCCACGCGGCCCAGCGTGCCCGAGAGGTGTGCGCGCAGCGCCTCCTGCGCCGCTTCGGCGTCACCTATGGTCAGCGCTTCGACGATGCGGCGGTGGTCGCGTACCACGCGCTCGGAGTTGCCCGGGGAGGGCAGGTCCAGGCGGCGCAGCCGGTCCAGATGGCCGCTGCGGCGGCGCACCAACTCATACAGATCGGGTGCGCCAGCCGCTTCATACATGCTGCGGTGAAACGCCTGGTCTGCCGCAATGAATTCGTCGGTGCCATGGCTGGACAGCGCCGCCTGTACGTCCACCATGGCCGCCAAGCGGGCGTAAAGCGCGCTGTTTCCCGACAAGGCCAAGGTGCGCACCACCTCCAGTTCTATCGAGCGCCGCAGAAACTGCGCCTGCTCGGCCGAGCGCAGGTTGATGCGGCTGACCAGGGTGGCATGTTGCGCGAACACGTCCACCAAGCCTTCCTGGCTCAGTTGCATCAGCGCGTCGCGCACCGGGGTCTGGCTCAGCTCAAAGCGTTCGGCAAGTTCGCTGCGCACCAGCGGTGTGCCGGGCGTGAGCTCCAGCGAAATGATGGCTTTGCGCAGCCATTCAAAGACTTGCGGCGCGGCCTGGCGTGTGCGGTCGAGTTTGTGAGGTGTTTTCATCGGGCGTAGTCGTATGCACCTGATTTTAAATCGAGCTTTCATTGACACACTAATACATTAGTGCTTCAATGCGCCACGATTTCAATAATTCAGGAGACATTTCATGCACCGTCGTTTCGCCTTGGTCGCTGCCGCCTGCAGCGCCGTCTGCCTCTTTGCCACCCCCGCCCAAGCTGTCGACTGGCCTGCCGCCAAACCCATCACCTGGGTCGTGCCATTTGCCGCAGGTGGCTCCACCGATGTTGTGGCGCGCGCCGTAGGACAGGATTTGTCGGTGGCTTTGAAGCAGTCGGTGGTGGTCGACAACCGGCCCGGTGCCGGTGGCGTGATTGGTGTGCAGGCCGTGGCGCGTGCACCGGCCGACGGCTACACGCTGATCGGCGGCACCATCAGCACACACGCCATCAACGCTTCGCTCTACAAGAAGCTGCCCTACGATCCGTCCAAGGACTTCGAGCCAGTCTCGCTGATCGCCTATGTGCCGAATGTGTTGATGGTCAATAGCGCCCTGGGTGTGAACACGGTGCAAGAGCTGGTGGCCTGGATTCAAAAGAACCCGGAGAAGGCTTCTTACGCCTCGTCCGGCGCGGGCACCTCCACCCACCTGACCGGCGCGCAGATGGCCGACTTGATCAAGGTGCCTATGCAGCACATCGCCTACAAAGGCAGCCCACAAGCCTTGCAGGACGTGGCCGCTGGCAATGTGCCCTTTTTGTTCGACCAGTTGACCGCTGGTTTGCCGCTGGTGAAGGCGGGCAAGCTGAAGTTTCTGGCGGTGACGACCAAGACCCGTTCGCCGCTGGCCCCGGATGTGCCCACCACCGCCGAGGCCGGTTACCCGGGGCTTGACCTGGTCTCCTGGCAGGCGGTGTACGCGCCCAAGGGCACGCCTAAGGAGGTCGTGGCGCGTCTCAATGCCGAGGTCGTCAAGTCGCTGAAGGCGCCCGAACTGAAGAACAAGCTGGAGACCCAGTTTGGCATGCAGGTGGTGGGCAGCAGCCCGGCCGAACTGGCGGCGATTACCGCTGCCGACACCGCCCGTCTGGGCGAGCTGGTGCGCAAGACCGGGGCCACCGCCGAATAAGCTAACAATCACAACAGAAAAGAAAGTAGTCCACCGTGGCACGCGATATCACCATCACCCATGTACGCATCACACCGATTGCCTTTCGCGACGGCCCGCTGCTGAATGCAGCCGGCATTCACGAACCCTGGGCGCTGCGTGCCATTGTCGAGATCGAGACCAGCGATGGCCGCGTCGGCATTTCCGAAACCTATGGCGACGAGCCCATGCTCAAGGTGCTGGAGCAGGCGCGTCCGCTGCTGATAGGCCTGTCGCCGTTTGCGCTCAACGAGATGGAAGAGCGGGTGCGCGCCACCATCAAGGCCGTGCCCGGCGCGGTGGAGTTTGAACTGGCGCCAGGTTCACACGCCGCGAAAAATGCGCCCAAGGTGATCAGCACGTTTGAAGTTGGCATGCTCGACTTGCAGGGCCAGATCGTCGGTGCGCCGGTGGTGGACCTGCTGGGCGGCGCGGTGCGCAAGGCCGTGCCCTACAGCGCCTATTTGTTCTTCAAGTACGCCGAGCATGTGGGCAAACCCTACGCAGCCGATGCCTGGGGCGAAGGCATCAGCCCCGAGCAGATCGTGGCGCAGGCGCGCCGCATGATAGAGCTGTACGGCTTTCAAAGTATCAAGCTCAAGGGCGGTGTGTTCGAGCCGGCGCACGAAGTGGCCTGCATGCAGGCGTTGGCCAAGGCCTTCCCCGGCCTGCCGTTGCGCCTGGACCCCAACGCCAACTGGTCGCTGGCCGCCAGCATTGCTGCGGCCCCTGCGCTGGACGAGATCCTGGAGTATTACGAAGACCCGACGCCAGGCCTCGCGGGCATGGCCGAGCTGGCCAAACACACAAAACTGCCCCTGGCGACCAATATGGTGATCACCACCATGGAAGACTTCCGCAAGGGCTGTGAGATGGGTTCGGTCAAGGTGCTGCTGTCCGACCACCACTACTGGGGCGGCCTGCGCGTCACCCAGACTCTGGCGCGTATGTGCCGGCTGTGGGGGCTGGGCATGTCCATGCATTCCAACTCGCACCTGGGCATCAGCTTGATGGCCATGACCCACGTGGCCGCCAGCGTGCCCAACCTGACCTACGCCTGCGACACCCATTACCCATGGCAGGAGGAAGAGGTGATCAAGGGCGGACGTGTGCGCTTCGATAAGGGCTCGGTGGTGGTGCCCACCACGCCTGGCCTGGGTGTGGAACTGGACCGTGAGGCACTGGCCAGCTTGCATGCGCAGTATCTGGAATGCGGCGTGCGCAACCGCGACGACCTGAAACAGATGCAGCGTTACGACCCGTCGTTCACCGGCAAGACACCACGGTTTTAAGGCTAGGCCCTTAAGCGTCAGCGGCCTGCTCAGGCCGTGACGCTATTGCCGTCGGTACGGAAGCGGCTGCCCAGCCGGTAGCGTGCACCCGGGTGCAGGCAGCGCACGATGGTGATGGGCACACCGCGCGCCCAGGTGCGGCGCGACAGCAGCAGGCAGGGCTCGGTGGGGTCTATCTGCAGCAGGGCGGCCTGGTCGCGGTTGGGCAACACGGCGTCGACCACGTGTTCCATTTCATCGAGCAAAACGGTGCGCACCAAAAAGTCAGAGGGTTGCTCGCGTGTGAAGTCCTGCTGCGCAAAGCCGGGCACGATGCGCGGGTTGACGTAGCGGTCTTCGAGTTGCATGGGCACTCCGTCTTCCAGGTGCACACATACCGCGTGGAATACCGATTCGCCGGTCGCCAGGCCGAGCGCCGAGCCAATCTCCAGCGTGGCCGAGATGCGTTCGACGGTGATCACCTTGCACTGGTAGTCGTGCCCACGGCGGCGAATGTCCTCGGCCAGGCTGACGATTTGCAGCAGGTTGGCTTGCGGTTTTTCATCGGCCACAAAACTGCCCACACCGGCCACACGCCGAATACGCCCTTGCTCGGCCATCTCGCGCAGCGCGCGGTTCACCGTCATGCGCGACATGCCAAACTGCGCCACCAGCTCGTGCTCCGACGGCAGGCGGTCGCCCGCGCGCCAGGTGCCGTTCTGGATGCGGGTGGCGATGAAGTCCTTGATCTGCTGGTAGAGCGCCACGCTGGGGGCGGGCGCAGCGCTGGAGCGGCTGGTGCGAGAAGGGGCTTTTGGCGGATTGGGTATCGAGGGCTTGCGTGGCGGCATGGCAAATCATTTCTGGTGTGGCTTTAGTGTTCCACACTGGCCATGGCTTCGGCGCGAATCTCTTCCGTCAGCCGTGCCTTCAGCGCCATGAATTCGGGCGAGGTCTTGATGGTGTAGTGCCGTGGGTGCGGCAGGTCGACGGCGATGTCCGACTTGATGCGCCCGGGGCGCGCGCTGAACACCGCCACGCGGTTGGCCATGAAGATGGATTCGTCTATGTCGTGGGTGACGAACAACACCGTTTTGCGGGCCGATTCCCAAATGCCCAGCAGCAGCTCCTGCATCTGCACGCGGGTTTGGTTGTCGAGTGCGCCAAAGGGTTCGTCGAGCAACAGAATCTTAGGGTCGTTGGCGAGTGCACGTGCAATCGCCGTGCGTTGCTGCATGCCGCCTGAGAGTTGTTTGGGAAAGTGTTGCTCGAAGCCGCGCAGCCCCACCTGGGCGATGAAGTAGTCGGCACGTTCGTGTTGTTCGGCTTCGGGCAGGCCACGTTCACGCAGGCCGAAGCAGATGTTTTGCCGCACGTTGAGCCACGGAAACAGTGTGTAGCTCTGGAACACCATGCCACGGTCGGCACCCGGGCCTTCTACGGGTTGGCCGTCGAGCAAGGCGCGGCCGGTGCTGGGGCGTTCCAGCCCGGCGACGATGCGCAGCAGCGTGGACTTGCCACAGCCCGAGGGGCCGAGGATGGTGACGAAATCGTTTTCGTGCACGTCGAAATCGATCGGCTGCAGCGCTTGTGTGCGCTGGCCCTTGGCGGTTTCAAAAACGCGGGATACGCCCTGGATGGACAACTGACTCATATTGAACTCCAGGCGAAAAGGCGTTTGTTTAAGGCTTTGAATGCAAAGTCTGACACTAGGCCGATGATGCCGATGACGATGATGCCGAAGATGATCTGGCCGGTGTTCAGCAGCGCTTGGCTGTCGGTGATCATGTGGCCAATGCCGCTCGAAGAGCCAATCAACTCGGCCACGATGACGTAAGTCCAGGCCCAGCCGAGCACCAGGCGCAGTGTTTCTGCAATGCCAGGGGCGGCACCGGGAATCAGCACGCGGCGGATGATGCCTTTGTCGTCTGCACCCAGGGTGTAGGCGGCCTCAACCAGGTCGCGGCGGGCGCTGCCCACGGTCACGGCGACCATCAGCACCACCTGGAAGAACGAGCCGATGAAGATCACCAGCACTTTTTGCAGTTCGCCAATACCCGCCCACAAAATCAGCAGCGGAATAAAGGCCGAGGCCGGCAGGTAGCGGCAGAACGACACAAAGGGCTCGAAGAAGGCTTCAACACCCTTGTAGGCGCCCATGGCGATGCCCAGCGGCACGGCAATCACGCTGGCCAGGATGAAACCACCCAGCACGCGCCATACGGTCATGCCGATGTCGTGGATGAAGTTGTATTCGGTGAACAACAACCAGGCTTCCTGCGCCATGGTCACCGGGCTGGCCAGGAAGGTGGGCGACACATAGCCGCCCAGCGTGAAGCCTGCCCACGCCAACACAAACAACACAAAGAATGCAAGCCCGAGCAGCCACCGGGCCTGGCTGGACACCGGCTGCAGCGGGGCAAACAAGCGATTTCGTTTGCGGCGCGGCGCTTCGGCCAGTTGACGCGGAAGGGGGCGCGGAACTTGTACGGAACTCATGAAGTCGTGATGGTGTAGGAAGTCTTTAAATTCTCAACTCCGTTTCCAGATCGGCCGTGAACGCGAAGGTCAAGCGCAGGCAGTACCAGCGGTACGACTGGCTAAGCCGACAAAGTGCACGCTTGATCTGGGAATGGAATCTTTACTTGATGAAGCTGTCGTCGAAGGTGACTGCGAGGTTTTCCGGTGCTTTGCGGATCACACCGGCTTCGAGCAAGATCTTTTCGGCATCCTTCATGAACGTGGTGATTTCGCCAGCGAAGAACTTCTGGTTCGCGGCCTTGTCTTGCCAGCGCAGGTAGGCGGCCGACTTGGCGAACTGTTCGCCGGTTTGCTTCACGGCCGATCCCATCAGTTCGTTCGATTTGGTCGGATCGGCCTTGATCATGTCGAGTGCGGCGAAGTAAGAGTCTGTCAGCGCCTTGGCGGCCTTGGGGTTGGCCTTGAGCCAAACGGGGTCGCAGCCCACGGTGTCCATCACCATGGGGTAGTCCAGCGTGGTGGCCATGATCTTGCCGGAGGCCGGGTTGTCACGCACGGTCGAGAGGTAGGGCTCGTAGGTCATGGCGGCATCGTTCTGGCCGGCCACAAAGGCCTGGGCGGCGGCTTGCGGGGCCAGCGTGGTGAGCTTCACGTCTTTCAGCGACATGCCGTTTTTGCTCAGCATCCAGGCCAGGCCGAAGTAGGGGGCGGTGCCCGGGGCGTCCACACCAATGGTTTTGCCCTTGAGGTCGGCAAAACTCTTGATGTCGCCGCGCACGGCCAGGCCGTCAGCGCCGTAAGACTTGTCCATCTGGAAGATCTGCACAATGGGCACACCGTTGGCGTTCCAGGCGACGTGGGTTTCCACGGTGGTGGCGGCGCACTGTATGGCCTTGGAGGCCAGGGCCAGGTGGCGGTCTTTTTGTGGAATGAACTTGATCTCCACGTCCAGCCCGTTTTTCTTGAAGATGCCGGCCTTGTCGGCCAGCGACAGCGGCGCAAAACCGGTCCAGCCCGACATGCCCAACACGATCTTGGTTTCCTGCGCCTGGGCGCTGCCCGCCATGGCCAAAACACCGAATGTCGTGGCGGCCAGCAGCGAAGTCATCTTCTTGAAGCTCTTGCCCATCTTGCTCATGTCCTACTCCTGTGAGTTCAGCGAAATTGAAAGTCATCGACCGGGCCAGCTGGATCAGCCGGACGCCGCATTTTGGGCTTGCGTAAACGTACATGTATATACAAGACAACCCGTAGGCATGCACCAAACCGGGCCGCTGCTTGCGCAAGCTGCTGGGCTTACGCAAGGACTGGGCCAAGAGTAGGTCGCCAGTCGCACCGTATGGGACTGACGGGAAGAACCTGAACAGGGTCTGAAAGACTAGGCGGGCAAGGCCAGGTGCCGGCGCATCAGCAAGCGAAACGGCAGCAGCAGGCCCACGCCTACGGCCAGCTTCACACTCAGGTCGCCTGCGGCCCAGGTGAGCCAGGGCAGGTCTTCACCGGCAAAGGCCAGGCTCCAGAACACCGCCGTGTCGAGCACCGCCGCCAACACTGTGGCGACTGCCGGGGCGCGCCACCAGCTGCCGTGGCGCAGGCGGTCGAACACCTGGATGTCGAGCAACTGCGCAGCAATAAAGGCGCAGGCCGAGGCCAGCGCAATGCGCGCTGGTGCCAGTAGCAGCGAGGCGACAATCGCCACCGCAAAACCGGCCCAGGCCACACGCCGCGCCAGGCCAGGGCCAAACCAGCGGTTGATCAGTTCACTCACCAAAAAGGCCGCAGGGTAGGTGAAAGCGCCCCAGGTGAGCCAGTCGTTGAGGGGGAACTGCACCAGAATATTGGACGCCAGCACAATCACACCCATGGCGCAGATCGCCAGTGCCAGCGCGCGCCAGCTGGCGCGGGATGGGTGGTGGAGTGAGGTGTGAGACATGCCGGCTTACATCCCCTCAAGCCCGGTGGACTCGCCCCTGCTTTGGCGCGATGGTGGCACGGGCAAGCCGAGCACACTGCAGGCCACGGCCTCGGCCACCTTGATGCCGTCCACCCCGGCCGACAGGATGCCGCCCGCATAACTCGCGCCTTCGCCAGCGGGGTACAGGCCGCGCAGGTTCAGGCTTTGGTAGGTTTCGTCGCGGCTGATTTTCAGTGGCGATGAGGTGCGTGTTTCCACACCGGTGAGCACGGCGTCGTGCAGGTCAAAACCCTTGATCTTGCGGCCGAATGCGGGGAAGGCCTCGCGCATGGCTTCAATCGCATAGGCCGGCAAGGCCTGGTGCAAATCGCCCAGGTGCACGCCGGGTTTGTACGAAGGCTCGACGCTGCCAAAGGCGGTGGAAGGTTTGCCGGCCACAAAGTCGCCGACCAGTTGGCCCGGCGCTTCGTAGCTGCTGCCGCCGAGCACATAGGCTCGCGATTCCAGCTGGCGCTGCAGCGCAATGCCGGCGAGCGGGTGCACACTTTGCCCCTCGGGGATTCGCACGTCGACATCGGGGCCAATGGCGACACGCAGGCTCTCGGCGTCTTGCGGAAAGTCTGCCGGGGTGATGCCCACCACGATGCCGGCATTGGCGTTGCGTTCGTTGCGCGAATACTGGCTCATGCCGTTGGTGACCACGCGGCCCGGCTCCGACGTGGCGGCCACCACCGTGCCGCCCGGGCACATGCAAAAGCTGTAGACCGCGCGGCCGTTTTGCGCGTGGTGTACCAGCTTGTAATCGGCCGCCCCCAGCAACGGATGCCCGGCGTGGCGGCCCCAGCGTGCGCGGTCTATCAGGCCCTGCGGATGCTCCACACGGAAGCCTATGGAGAAGGGCTTGGCTTCCAGGTACACACCACGTGCGTGCAGCATGGCAAAGGTGTCGCGCGAGCTGTGGCCCAGGGCCAGCACCAGGTGGCGCACCGGAATGTCGTAGTGCTGGCCGCTGGCCTGGTCGTGGATGCTGGCGCGCACCAGTTCCTTGCCATTGGGACCGTCTTCGATCTGCAAATTGGTGAGCCGTTGCTCGAAGCGGATCTCGCCGCCCAGCGCAATGATTTGTTCGCGCATGTTTTCCACCACCTTCACCAATTTGAAGGTGCCGATGTGTGGATGTGCGGCGATCAGAATGTCTTCGGGGGCACCGGCCTGCACAAACTCGCGCATCACCGTGCGGCCCAGGTAACGCGGGTCCTTGATCTGGCTGTAGAGCTTGCCGTCGGAGAAAGTGCCCGCACCGCCTTCGCCAAACTGCACGTTCGACTCGGGGTGCAGCTCACTTTTGCGCCACAGGCCCCAGGTGTCCTTGGTGCGTTCACGCACGGTTTTGCCGCGCTCCAGCACGATGGGCTTGAAGCCCATGCGCGCAAGCATCAGCGCCGCAAAAATGCCGCAGGGGCCGAAGCCCACCACCACCGGGCGCAGGGCCAGGTCTGCGGGCGCCTGGCCTATGGGGTGCCAGGCCATGTCGGGTGTGGGCTGGATATGCGAGTTGCTGGCGTACTTTTCCAGCAGCGCCGGCTCGGTGTTGGTGTCTGCCAGCGTCACGTCAACGATGTAGACCGCCAGCAGGTTGACCTTGCGTGCGTCGAAGCTGCGCTTGAAGATGCTCAAGGACGCAAGCGCCGTTTGCGGGATATGCAGTATGCCGGCCGCAGCTTCGATGAGGGACTTGTTGAGCGCGTCGTCGCCCGCTTCAGCGGCCGAAAGCGGCAGCTTGATTTCTGAGATGCGAATCATGGTGTGTTGGCCCGTGGTTATCGGGCGTATGCCATTTGTGGGGCTGTGATTTTAAGGGAGGCGCCGGATAAACGCTTGGCCTATGCCATGCGCTTGTTCACCTGCCAGCTAATCCACCAGTTTCAACCCCACCGGCAGCGATTCACCAAACACGCGTTTGGTGTCCGCCGCGTCGAGTTCGGTGACTTCACGCACCGTCGTTATCCACGCGGCTGGCACGCGGGCGGCGGTGAGCTTGTCCAGCACTTGCTGGCGCAGGGCGTCGGGGATGTCGCGCGCGCGGTCGCCGGTGGCGCGCGCGATCTGGGTGGCGGCGAAGGCGGCGGGTTCGGCTTGTGACCAGTCGGTGGCGAGCAGGGCCTGCAGCCACATGGCGGCGACTTCGGGCGGCACCACGTGGTGCAGGCTGGCGTACAGCGGCTGGCGTGCGCCTATGCGGCCAAGCGCCCAGGAAATCGCCCCCCAGGTTTGAGCGGTCTCACCGGGCTTTTGCAGGCGTTGCAGCAACCAGTTGCCGAGTTGCACTTTGTTGGCCACAGATAAACGCTCGAACGACGCAGCCATGCGCAGCATGTCGTCCAGCGCCAGCATGCGCGGGCCTTCGGGCGCGGGGATGTCCTGGCCGCCCACGGGCTGCAGGTAGAAGGCGATGGCGTCAAACACCATGTCTTGCTGCTCGGCCGTGAGTCCACCGGCGATGCGGCGCCACAGAATCCACCACTCCGACCACTGCTGCGGCTCGTGGCTGTGGGCGATGCCGGGGCCGAAGAGTTCCCACATCTGCTGTACACGCCATTCGTCCAGCGCGTGGCCGAAACCGGGGCGCAGCGCGTAGCCGGTGAGGTTGAACCACTGACGCTCGTGTTGTGCGGTGCGGCGGCGGCGCTTTGCGCTGTCTAACAACTGGCTGAACAGTGTGCGCAGCAGCGCGCTGTCCCAGCCGTCGCGCGGGCCCAGCAGGCGCTCCAGCGTGGCGCGTAATTGTTTGACCTCTTTGGCGTCCACGGCCTGGCCCCGGTCACCAAAGACACGGGCGATGGCGGCACTGGCGTCCGCCAGGCGAGGGTGGGTGGCGCTGGCAGCTTCCTCCGCATCGGGGGCATCGCCGCGCAGTTGAAACTCAAGCTGCCAGCGTTGCTTGGGGTCTGCCACGGCAACACAATACATCTCCAGCGTGCCGACTTCAGTGAGCGCGGTGCTGAGCTGCACCAGCACTTCATGCGCATGGCCCTGGCCTTGCACCACGGTGGCGATGGGCGGTAGGCGCACAAAGCCGGGTTGCGACAGGTCGACCAGGTCACCGGCCTGGGCCTGTGTGTCGCTCACGCTGCTGGCCAGGAAAAAGCGCACGGGCCGGCCCAGGCGCAGCGCAAAAGTGCGCTTGGCCAGGGTCACGGCCTTGCCTTCTTCCGCACCCAGGGGCAGCACACAGATGCCGCGTTGATTCTTGGTTTCGTTATCCAGCACCAGGCTGTAGCTGCGCGCCGAGCCGCCGCCTATGCGCGGGGCCTGGCCGGCACGCGCCAACGCATAGGCCACGGCACCACGTGCCACAGCGGCATCGAGTTGTGGTGTGTGCAGCAACTGCAGGGGTTTGGCGACCCAGCGGTTCAGCGTCTGGTGCAGGCGCTGCACCAGCGCTTCAGCATGGAACACGCCGCCGTTGAGCAGCAGGGCATCGGGCGGTTGGCCCGGGTGGCGTTGCAGGAAGGCGGCGATGTGGCGCGTGATGGCAGCGTCGCTGGCATAGGGCAGGCCAAACGCCTGCAAGCCGCTGCGTGAGCGTTGTGGCACGGCGTCGGCGGTGACGCATGGAAAAAAGCCGTCGACCAGAATCTGTTGCAGATCGGCGCGCGACAACGGCGCCGAACGCGCGCCGCCTATGAGTTTGCTGCCGCTGCCCAATAGCGTGACGCTGGTGCTCTCCGGCGCGCCCGGGCTCCACAGCAGCTCTTTGGCGGCGCGGCAGCGTTGTGTGAGTTGCGCCAACTGGGGGGCGCTCAAGCGCTCGCTGCCGCCCAGGCGTGATTCCACCAGGTGCGCCAGCGCCAGGTCCATGTTGTCGCCGCCCAGCACCAGGTGGTCGCCCACACCGCTGCGTGTGAGCCTGGGCTCTGCGTCCAGCATGTCCACGTCGATCAGCGTCAGATCGGTGGTGCCGCCACCCACGTCGACCACCAACACCCGGTGCGTGTGTTGGAGATCGTCGGTCAGTGTCTCGCGATGGGCATAGACCCAGTCGTAAAACGCGGCCTGCGGTTCTTCGATGAGCCGCACCTTGGGCAGACCGGCCAGCCTGGCCGCCTCGAGCGTGAGCGCGCGTGCGCCTTCGTCGAACGAGGCCGGCACGGTGAGCACAATTTCCTGCTGCGCCAGCGGGGCGTGGTTGTGCTGCGCATCCCACGCGGCGCGCACATGCGCCAGGCAACTGGCGCTGGCGGCCAGCGGCGAAACCTTGGCGATGTCGTCTGCCGCGCCCCAGGGCAATATGGGCGCGGTGCGGTCCACGGCGGCGTGCGACAGCCAGCTTTTGGCGCTGGCCACCAGACGGCCCGGCACCTGGGCACCGAGTTCCAGTGCGAAGCGGCCCAACACGGCTTGTTCATTGGATGGCCAGGGCAATTGCACGTCCGCGGGACGCAGCGTGCCGGGCGCAGGGTGAAACCGCACCGAAGGCAACATGGGCAATGCAGCCACCTGACCCGCCGCAATCAGCTGCGCAATCGGCAACACCTGCACCTGGGCTGACCCGCGCTGGGCGTAGGCCACAACCGTATGGGTGGTGCCCAGGTCTATGCCAACGGTGTAGGCGGTGTTGGCGGTATCGGCGGCAGCCTTGGGACGGGCCATCAGTTTTCCGCGCGAACCTCGAACTCGACCTTCCAGCCTGCAGCGCTTTCTTCGCCCGAGCGTGGCACGGCCAGCAGTTCCAGCGTGCCGATTTCCGACACCCGCGCGTGTAACTTCACCGGCACCACTTCACCGACTGACCGGCCCTCGGCGGGCAGGGTGGCTTCGATTTCGGCGAGTTCCTGCAATTCGTCGGCCGACCAGAAGTCGAGCAGGGTGCCCACGCTGTCGTCGCGGCGCACGCTAGAGCCGAAGAAGCGAAAACGCACGGCCTCGCCCACCACCAGGCCGAACTCCTGCGGTGGCAACTTGGCCTCGGTGCCTTCTTCCATGCCAAAGGGCGCTACACACAGGGCCTGGATGGGCGGCTCCAGGCCGGGGACGGCGGGCATGGCGGACTCCACGCCCACGTAGTAAGCCATGGCGGTGCCGCCACGGATGCGAATGCCCTGGCCGCCGCGCACGCTACCGTAGTAGGCCGCGCCGCGGGCCACCGCAAAATCGAGGTCGGCGCCGTCGAGCAGGCGGGCTGCGGGTGCGCCATCGGCCTGCAGCCAGCTATTGAGTGTGGCCAGGGTGCGTTGCACCAGCAGCTCGGACTTGAACACACCACCGTTGAACAACACGGCGGTGGGGTGCAGGAAACGCGCGTCTGCTGGCGCTGCGAAACCTTGCAATGCAGCCGTGGCCCCCACCTGGCGACCCAGCAGCGCGGCCAGGTGGCGCGTGATGGCCGCGTCTTGCGCGTAGGGCAGGCCGAGTTGTGTGAGGCCCGCGCGGGCTCGGCTCACGGGGCGGGCATGGCTTTCCACCTGCGGAAAAAAGCCTTCCAGAATGGTCGTGGAAAGCACTTCGCGCGTGAGTTCGGCGTGTAGCGATCCACCGATCAGGCGTGTGCCCCGGCTCGGAATGGTCAGCGGCACGGTTTGCACCTCGGCGTCGCTCAGCAGCTTTTCCTTGGCGAGGCGGCAGGCATAGGTCAGGGCGCGCATCTGCCAGGCGTCCAGCGTCTTGCCCTCGGCCGCAAGTTGGCGCGCCACCATATGGGCCAGCGCCAGGTCCATGTTGTCGCCGCCCAGCAGAATGTGCTCCCCCACGGCCACACGGTGCAATTGCAGATTGCCTTCCTGCTCGACCACGGCGATGAGCGAGAAGTCGCTGGTGCCGCCGCCCACGTCGACCACCAGGATCACGTCGCCCACCTTGACCTGCTTGCGCCAGCCGCCATCACTTTGAGCGATCCAGCTGTAGAGCGCGGCCTGGGGTTCTTCGAGCAGGGTCACGCCGCTGTAGCCAGCGGCCTGTGCGGCCTCGGCCGTGAGTTCGCGCGCGGCCGGATCGAACGAGGCGGGGATGGTGACCGTCAGCGCCTGCTGGCCAAACGGCGCATCGGGGTGGCTGTGGTTCCACGCATCGCGCAGGTGCGCCAGGTAACGTGTGCTGGCTTCCAGCGGGGAGATGCGTGTGACGTCGTCTGCGGCAGCGCCCGGCACATCGGCGGGCAGGATGCCGGCGCGACGGTCCACCCCGGCGTGGCCCAGCCAGCTTTTGGCGCTGGACACCAGGCGAATCGGTGTTTGTGCGCCGTGGCTGCGCGCCCATTCACCAACCACGGCGCCGGGTTGGCCGTTCCAGGGCAGGGCCAGGTCGCCCTCGGCAAACTCGCTGGCATGTGGCAGGTAGATGAAGGACGGCAGCAGCGCGTAGTCCTGCACTGCGCCGGGGGCGCTTTGCTGCGCAATGGGCAGGATTTGCGGTGTGGCTTCTGGGCTGGCCAGGTCTACCCACGACAGCGCGCAATGTGTGGTGCCCAGGTCGATGCCAATGGAGAATTTGGCCCCCACGCCTGCCACTGCGTGTGCTGCGCTGCCCCCCGCGGGGGCGTCGCCCGCCTCGGGGCGGCCCGGCGGCGGGCTGGTCGCGTCTATCGTGCTCATAGCTCCACCTCGGCGGCGGCGATGATGTTCGGGTTGTGGCCTTCGCTGGTGCGCGGCAGGCGCACGTCGGTGGCCTTCCAGCCGGGGTGGCGCAGCGTGCCACGGAACGGTGCCTGGCCGACAACGTTGCCGGTGAGGCGGTTGGCGCTGGTGTCGAAACCGGCTTCCAGCACCACGCGGCTGCCTTCGGCTTCAGTGCGTGCGGGTGCCAGGGTGAAGTGCTCTTGCAGTACCTTGCGGCAGCCGGCGTGCACCTGGCGCGCGGCGCCGCCGATGTCGGCATCCGAGTAGCTGGCCACGTCTTCCTGGATGAAGTCGACAAAACGGGCTTCGCGTTGCAGCAGGCCCAGCAGTTGCAGGGCCGCATCGGGCGTGGCGACTTTCAACACGGGCGCGGGCGGTGGGGCCACGGGGGCTGGAGCTGGAGCGGCAACGGGTGCCGGGGCCGGAGCAGCAACGGGTGCCGGTGCGGCGGGCAAAACACCGTCGCGCACGTCTTGTACCTGCGCGGCCAGGCGGGCGTTGGCGATCACGGCAAAACCCAGGGCCAGGCGCGCGAAGAAGGAGGGGGAGGTGGTCATGTGGTTGGCTTTCTACAAAGACAAACGGCCCGGTAAAACCAGGCCGTGAGGCGATATTGTCGCTATTGTCCCCGATGCGCAGTCGGGGCTGTGCTGGGCGGGGCTTTGCCGTTGATTTAAGCCTTGGCTTCCAAGCGGGAAGTCACGGTCTGCAGCGCCTTGTCGGTGGCTTCCTTGGCCGAGGCCTGGGCGGTTTCAAACGCGGTGCTGGCGGCGGTCACCAGGGACTTCACCAGGGCCAGGCCGTTTTCGCTGCCGGCCGGGGCGCTCTTCGCGGCGGCTTCGACAATGGCTGCGAACTCGGCTTTGGCGCCGCTGGCGGCCGTCTCGGCAAAGCTGCGCACGTCAGTGCTGCTGGCCGTGGCAATGGTTTGCACGTGCTGCAGGTAGGCGGCGGCTTTTTCAGGCGCGGCCTTGGCGGCGCTGGTCACCAGTTCTATCAGGTCGTTGGGGGTCGTGGCGGCCAAAGCGGCGGTGCTTGTGGCATGGGCTTCCTGCAGCGTGGTTTTGGCCACTTGCAGGTTCAACTGCACCAGCGACTGGGCACTGTCGAACAGGCTGTTTGACAGGGCGAACAAGTTGTTGGCGGCGGATTTCTGGTGGGCGGCGATGTTTTCAAAATTCAGCATGGCGTGTCCTCGGCGTGTGAAGGGTGAAAGCTTGCACGGTTTTATGTTGCGCTGCAACATTGAG
The DNA here is from genome assembly GCF_049316285.1 of Variovorax sp. HJSM1_2. Lineage (NCBI taxonomy): Bacteria > Pseudomonadati > Pseudomonadota > Betaproteobacteria > Burkholderiales > Comamonadaceae > Variovorax > Variovorax sp. HJSM1_2. The sequence continues at coordinate 94,728 of NZ_JBMOXA010000005.1, forward strand.
TCAACTATACAGCGCACGGCCTGCGCGCATCTAAGACTTCAGGCTCTCAATGTGAACGTTGATTTGGCGCAACGACATGCAACTGGATGCAACTGGATTGCGCAAGGCAGAGGGTTTCTTCTGCTATTGATTAGAGAGCGTCTGCCGCTCGTCCTGCTTCCCTGAACTGCCATTTTTATTCAGAATTTCACTGATGCCAAAGGCCATGATGGCCAGCCCCAGCGGCAGGAAGAAGTACAACAAGCGGTAGGCCAAGATGGCGGCCAGCGCCTCGGGCTGCGGCATGTAGGGCGACAGCACGGCCACCCCCACGGTTTCCAGCACACCCAGCCCGGCTGGGATGCGCGAAATCAAGCCCGCGACCGCACCCAGCAGCACGGCCGCCAGGGCTGCAGCGTAGGGCACCTCTTGGCCACAAAGCAGCCACACGGCACCACCCATCAACGCCCAGTTCACCGCTGATAGCAGCACCTGCAGCGCGCCGCCCGGCGCATGGGGCAGAGGGAAATGGTGATCGCGCCATTGCAGCGCGCGGCCCCCGCGCCGCTGGCAGGCCGCGATGTACAGCAGGGGTAATGTGAAGAGGACCACACCTGTCCATGGCAATGCGCTGGTGCTCAGCCCCCAGGCTTCTGGCAGCTGAGGTGTCCAGGCCCACAACAGTGCGCCGGCCAACAACAAATAGCCCAGCCAGTTGGTGATGATGGACAAGCCCAGGATCTGCCCGAGTTGCAACGCCCCTATGCCCTGGCGCCCATAAAGACGCAGGCGCACCGCTGCGCCACCCAGAATCGAGCCTATGTTGAGTGCGAAAGGATAGGCCACCAGCGTGATGGCCACAGTGCGGCTCACGCTGAGGCCGGTGTTGGTGTATTTGCGGCCAAACAGGTCGAAGCTGCTGTAGACCAGGTGACTGGCCAGCGCCAGCACACCACCGGCGACCAATGCGGGCACCGGCAGAGCCAGGCAAGCCGACCATACCGCAGCCCAGTCTATGCTGCGTGCGTTCTGCACCAGCAGGTAGACGATAAACAACGCAAACACAGCACCCAAGCCACTTGCCAGCCAGGGGCCGGCGGGGTGGCGGCGCAACTGCTGCAGGCGTTGCCACGGTGTGCGGTGGGGCGGCGCCGTGTTTGCGGGGCTGGCGGTGGAGCTAGGCATGGCGCGGCTGCATGTTGGCGGGCATTGGATCAGGCGCTGGGCGTCAAGCGCTGTGTGGGCTCTGGCGCCTGTGCTTGAGGTCCAAGCTTGGTGATCACCGGCGCATGTTTGGGCAACCATCCGGCCCAAGTCGGGAACCAGCGCATCAAGTGAAACACCAGCACACTGCGGGCCACACGTAGGCTGTCCCAGCGGCTAGGCTCTGGGGCCTCTACCTGGCGGCAACTGTTTTCCATCAAGTGCGACAGGCGTTCAAACAAGTGCTGGTTGAATTCGCGGTCGCGAATGATGACGTTGGCCTCGAGGTTGAGCGACAGGCTCAAGGGGTCTAGATTGCTCGACCCCACGGTGGACCACTCCTGGTCCATCAAGGCCACCTTGCCGTGCAGCGGACGGTCGCAATACTCAAAGATGCGCACCCCGGCGCGCAAGAGATGGTCGTAGAGCAGTTCGGCCGCCGTGCGCACAATCGCCATGTCGGGTTGACCCTGCAGCACCAGGCGCACGTCCACGCCACGTTTGGCGGCGCGGCGCATTTCGCGGATCAGGCGGTAGCCGGGGAAGAAATAGGCGTTGGCAATCACCACGCGATGGCGCGCGGCACGCAGGGCCAGGCGGTAGTGGCGCTCGATGTCGTTGCGGTGGCGGTGGTTGTCGCGTGTGACAAACAGCGCTTGGGCTGGACCAGCTTCGGCGGCTTCGGCAGGTGTGCTGGCGGCCTTGTTACGGGCCGCTTTGCTGCGGCTGTGGGTACTGGCGGAGTTGGCTGAGGCCACCACCGCGTGGGTGAACTGGTGCAGTTGCGCCACGATGGGGCCGCGCACTTCTACCGAATAATCCTGCTTGGCTTCCGGGCCAAAGTCGGCCAGGTGGTCGGCCGAATAATTGATGCCGCCAATGAAGCCAATCGTGCCGTCGACCACCACAATTTTGCGGTGCATACGGCGCAGCACATTCAGCCTTTGGCCGAGGATGGCACGGCCGGGGTCGAACATGCGAAAGAACACGCCGGCCTGCACCAGCGGGTCGACGAAGGCGGGCGGCAGATCGGGCGAACCGAAGCCATCGACCAGGACATGCACCCTCACACCACGCTGCGCGGCCTGCAATAACGCGGCGTGTAAACCCTGGCCTACCTTGTCGTCGAACAGGATGAAGGTCTCCAGCATCACCTCGTGGCGCGCCGCCGCAATCGCTTCAAACACGCGTGGGAAAAACGCCTCGCCGTTTTCCAGCAAGGTGAACCGGTTGCCCCGGGTCCAGCGGTTGGTGCGGCGCAAGGGTTTCACAAGGCGATCTCCGCAGCGAGGGGAGCGTGGTCTGACAGCTTGTGCCAGGGGTGGCGCGGCAGTGGCAGCGGCACATGGGTGCGGGTGTTGCGCACATAGATGCGGTCCAGCGCCAGCATGGGCAGGGCGGCGGGGAAGGTGCGGATGGCGCGTCCACCGGCCTGCAGAAAGATCTCGTGCAAGCCGGCCTCCCGGTGCAGTATGCCGTGGGCGTGGCCACGCCAGTCGTTGAAGTCGCCGGCCAGCACCACCGGTTCGTGTGCCGGAAAGGTTCTGACCAGCGCCGCCACCTTGTGCAGCTGGCGCTGGCGGTGTGACTCGCGCAGCCCCAGGTGCACACAAATCGCATGGATGGGCGGATGTTCGCCGGGCGGCTGCACAATGCAATGCAACATGCCGCGGCGCTCCGGGCCGCTGATGGAAATGTCGTGGTTTTCCGCTTTCACGATGGGAAACTTGGACAGCAGCGCATTGCCGTGGTGGCCGTGGTCGTACACGGCATTGCGGCCATAGGCGTATTGCGACCACAGGGTGTCGGCCAAAAACTCGTAGTGCGGCTCTTGCGGAAAGTTTTCCACACGTGCCATGTGGCGCTGGTGCGTGCCCAGCACTTCCTGCAAAAACACCAGGTCGGCACCAACACTGCGCACGGCTTCGCGCAGGTCGTGCAGCATGAAGCGGCGGTTGAACGAGGTAAAGCCCTTGTGCACGTTCACGGTCAAAACCTTGAGCGAGACGCCGGCTGGAGCGGAATGGGTCATGAAAGGCAATCGGTGTTCACGGTGATTCATGATGGCACATGAAGCGTGGCAATGAATGGATTGTCCGAGTCGGCCCTGGGCCCGCCTGTAGGACGGGTGGCCATTCCGCTGTGCACTGTCGGCGCATGCCGGCAGTGCGCTGTGGCTGGATCAGAGCGGCAGGAAGCCGTCGATCGACAGGTAACGTTCGCCGGTGTCGTAGTTGAAACCCAGCACCCGTGCGCCCGCGCCTAGCTCGGGCAGTTTCTGCGCAATCGCGGCCAGCGTGGCACCCGATGAAATACCGACCAGCAAGCCCTCTTCGCGCGCCGCACGGCGTGCCATTTCGCGCGCCGGTTCGGCATCGACCTGGATCACGCCGTCGAGCAGCGCGGTGTCCAGGTTCTTGGGGATAAAACCGGCACCAATACCCTGTATAGGGTGCGGCGCCGGCGCACCGCCAGAAATCACTGGCGACGCCACAGGCTCGACGGCAAACACTTTGAGTTTGGGGAAGCGTTCCTTCAACACCCGCGCACAGCCGGTGATATGCCCGCCTGTGCCCACGCCGGTGATCAGCGCGTCCAGCCCGTCGGGAAAGTCGGCGATGATTTCCTGCGCCGTGGTGCGCACGTGCACGTCGATGTTGGCCGGGTTTTCAAACTGCTGCGGCATCCACGCACCGGGCGTGTTTTTCACCAATTCTTCGGCGCGGGCGATGGAGCCTTTCATGCCCTTCTCGCGCGGCGTTAGGTCGAAGCTGGCGCCGTAAGCCAGCATCAGGCGGCGGCGCTCGATCGACATGCTGTCGGGCATGACCAGCACTAGCTTGTAACCCTTGACGGCGGCCACCATCGCCAGGCCTATGCCGGTGTTGCCCGAGGTCGGTTCGATGATGGTGCCACCCGGCTGCAAGGCGCCTGATTTTTCAGCGGCCTCGACCATGGAGAGCGCGATCCGGTCTTTGATCGAGCCGCCGGGGTTGCTGCGCTCCGACTTGATCCACACCTGCGCCCCGGCGCCAAACAGGCGGTTGATGCGGATATGCGGCGTGTTGCCTATGGTTTGCAGAACGTTGTCGGCTTTCATGGTGCAGGTCTCCTGGGCGGGTGAAATATCTGGCCCACAGCATAAGGGAAGCCAGCGGTGCTGTCGTCCATAAGCTTAGATTTTGGGTGAGCCGATTTGCGGCCGCCAATGCACGATAATCCAGCCCGTGAAGCTCGCCAGACCGCCGCTGGTGCAATCATGGAAACATGGCACTGGAGGAACGTCCGGACTGCATAGGGCAGCGTAGCAGCTAACGGCTGTCCACCGTGAGGTGAGGATTAGAGCAACAGAGACGAGTTTGAGCGGAAGATCTGTCCAATGACGGGTGTTCTGTGGAGGCGGCGCAAGCCGTCGCCGCATGGTGCAAGCCATGCGGCCCACGCGTGAGCGTGATGTCCACAGCCACCTTGGGCGGTGAAACCGCCCAAGGTGAAACGGGCAATCTCTACGCGCAGCAATACCAAGTAGGCCAACGTTGACGGGGCCCCCGGAGTTGGCGGGTAGGTAGCACTGAGCCGAGGGGCGACTCTCGGCCAAGATTAATGGCGGTCACGCCCACGCAGCCGCAAGGCGGCGTGGGTGCACAGAATCCGGCTTATAGGTGAGCTTCACACTATTCACTTCGCCAACGGAATGGTCCGTTGGCTCCAGCCCTCAGCATTTGAGCTACGGTGTGCGCGCAGCGGGCGTTTGCCTGCCCTCATCGGTTTTATTGCCCACCACCACACGTGCGTTGCGGCGGAAGTGCAGGTAGGCACTGGCCCAGTCCATCAGCACGATGAGGCGGTTGCGGAAGCCGATCAGGAAGTAGACGTGCACAAACAACCAGAACAACCACGCCACGCGCCCGGAAAAGCGCAGCGGACCCAAGGGTGTGGGCAGGTCGACCACGGCGGAGTTGCGGCCTATGGTGGCCAGGTTGCCGTAGTCGCGGTAGCGAAAAGCCTGGGTGCTCCGCCCGGCGATGCGGTGCAGGATGTTCTCGGCGGCGGTGCGGCCCATTTGTTTGGCGCCGGGCGACACGCCGGGCACGGGCTTGGGGGGCTGGCCGGGCACGTGGCTCTGGGCGGCAGCCAGGTCGCCGATGACGCTGATCTCGGGGTGGCCGGGCAGGCTCAGGTCGGGCGCTACGCTGACGCGGCCGGCGCGGTCTACCGTGGCGCCGGTAGCGGTGGCGATCAACTTGCCCAGGGGGGACGCTGCCACGCCCGCCGCCCAGACGATGCAGCTGCTATCGATTCGGTAGCTTTCTGCGCCCGCCCCGGGTGTGCTGGAGGGCGTTTCGACTTGCAGGCCGGTGGCGTCTATGTGCACCACGCGGGCGTTCACGCGCACCTGCACACCCAGTTGTTCCAGCTGCACTTGCGCCTTGTGGCTCAAACTTTCCGGCATGGCCTGCAGCACACGCGGGCTGCCTTCGATCAGCAACACCTGGGCGTGTGCCGGGTCGATGTGGCGGAACTCACCCTTGAGGCTGTGGCGCGCAATCTCTATCAGGGTGCCGGCCATTTCCACACCCGTGGGTCCGGCGCCTATCACCACAAAGGTCAGCAGGGCCTTGATGCGCGCCGGGTCGGTTTCTTTCTCGGCGGCTTCAAACGCCATCAGGGTGCGGCCCCGGATGTCGAAGGCATCGGCCAAGGTCTTCAGGCCCGGCGCCATGGGCGCCCATTCGTCACGGCCAAAGTAGCTGTGGGTGGCGCCAGCCGCCACGATCAAATGGTCGTAGGGCACGGCTGCGGCGTCTTTCAACTGCACGCTGCGGGCCTGCACGTCCACACCCGTGACCTCGGCCATCAGCGTGGTCACACGTGGCAGGTTGCGGAACAGGGAGCGTGTGGGCGCGGCGATGGAGGGCGCGGCCAGGCCCGAGGTGGCCACCTGGTAGAGCAGGGGCTGGAACAAATGGTGGTTGGTGCGGTCTATGACGGTGACATCCACGTCCGCGTGCTGCAATTTGCGCGTGGCTTCCAAGCCGCCAAATCCGCAACCAATGATGACGACGCGGGGGCGGGGTGATGTTGGGTTGGCTGTGGCGTTGAGCATGCAGTGTGTTGACCTTGTCCTAGGTTCGCAAAAGATTCAGCGTGTGGATGCGCTCCAAGTGCGCCATCAGCGAGCGCTCGGCCACCGGCCACAGGCGCTCGGGCACGTCGCCATAGACCTGTGCCACCCACTCGCGCGGCGTGGCGTTTGGCGCGGCCTGCATGGCGGCCAGGACCTTGGCTTCGCGTTGCAGCCGGTGGTTTTTGAGTTGTGCAATCGCCCGGGTGGCCGCACCCAGCACGTAGCCGTGTGCGGGCAGGATGAACGCAATGTTGTGCGCCGCACAGCTGGCAGTCAGCAGGTCGAGTGAGTCCAGGTAGGCGGCCATGTTGCCGTCGGGCGGGCTGATGACGGTGGTGCTGCCGTTGAGCACGTGGTCGCCCGAAAACAGCAGGCCGTCCTGCAGCAGCACCAGGCACACATGGTTGGCCGCGTGGCCGGGTGTGTGGAGGGCCAGCAGGCTGTGTTCGGTGGTTGGGCTTTGGAGTGTGAGTTGCTCCTGGTGTTGCAGGATGTGATCGGGCGTGAACTGGCTGTCGGCGCGCGCGGTGGCGGCTGAAGGCAGCCCCAGAATCGGCGGCGTGGGACGGCCCGCCTCGGCCACCAGTGCCTGCAGCGGACGGGCACCGGGCGAGTGGTCGGGGTGTGAGTGGCTGCAGACGATGCTGCGGATGTCGCCACCCGCCGCTTGCCACAGGCGCTGCAGATGCGCGGGGTCGTTGGGGCCGGGGTCTATGCCGATGTAGCCGCTGTCGGCATCACCCACCAGGTAGCTGTTGGTGCCGGGGCCGGTCATCATGCCGGGGTTGGGCGCGGTCAGGCGCAACACGTTTTTTGTCAGCGCAACCGGGTGCTCGGTTTGCCAGTCGAGCGGGTGCAGCGACTCGCGGCTCGAGCCCACCAGGGCCAGTTCACCGTAGGGCTGTTCGTGTTCTTGGAAGCTTGCCTCGGTGCCGCCAAGGCTGCCGACAAGTGTGTGCTGTGACGTGGCGGCCGGGCTGGAAGCGGCGAGGGAATGGATGCGTTGGGTGGGTCGAACCATGCGTGAATTACAGCACGCCCGCGAATATCCCTTTGGTCAGAGTATGTCTCGGGTGGGTTCTCAAATTTCGTCTATGGCGGTGGAATGCGCCGACGCCGTTTCGCTGCCCTTGCCATCAATCGAAAAACGATCGCGTGTGTTCACATAAAAGCTCGCGCCAAACCGCCCCACCGGAAAATAATTCTGCAGCCGCACGCGCCACGACGCGGTGTCTATCAGCCCTTCGCGCGCGTGCAGCGAGCGCACCTGGCCGATGAAGATCTGCCGGCTGGTGGTCTCCAGCAGCTCATACAAGGTGCATTCAAACGCCACCGGCGCTTCGGCAATGCGCGGCGGCGCCACCTGTTTGGACGGCACAGGCGTCAGCCCCACGGCGGCCAGCTCACTCACGTCGGCCGGAAAGTTATCGCCGCAGCGGTGCATTTGTTCGGCCATGGCTTCGTCGGGCAGGTGCACCACAAACTCGCGGCTGCGCACGATGTTGGCGGCCGTGTGTTTCATCAGCCCGTCCTGCAGGCGGTTGATGCTGACCATGACAATCGGCGGTTCTTCACCCAGCATGTTGAACATGCTGAAAGGCGCAGCGTTGACCACGCCGTCTTCGTTGACCGTGGTGATCAACGCAATCGGCCGCGGCACGATCAAACTCGCCATGAGTTTGTAGCGCTGGTATTCGGTGATCTGGGTGAAGTCGATGTCCATTCAATACTCTTCAAACTAAGCCCAGCATTTGCGCCAGGCTCTTCTCGGATTGCGGTTTGTCCAGGCAGATGCGTTGCTCCAGGTCGAGCAAGTGTTCCTGCATCACTTTCACCGCCTTGGCCGGCTCGCCGTTTTCAATGTGGTCGACGATGCGTGCGTGTTCTTCGTGTTCACAGGCGGCATTGCCCGGTGGTTCATACAGCGCCACGATGAGTGAGCAGCGCGAGATCAGCTCATGCAGGTAGCGGTGCAGGATGGCGTTGCCCGACAGCTCGGCCAGCCGCAGATGAAAGCCGCTGGCCAGGCGCGCCCAGGCCGGCTGGTCGGCGCGGTGCAGGGCGGCATGTTCCTCGCGCAGTTGTTTGCGCAGCTGGCCAATCTCGGCCTTGGTGATGCGCTGCGCCACCAGCGGCACCACGGCGGCCTCCAGTTGCTGGCGCGCCTCAAAAATCTGCCGGGTTTCCTCGGGCGTGGGCGCGGCCACCACGGCGCCACGGTTGGGCCGCAGGTCCACAATATGGTCGTGCGCCAGGCGTTGCAGCACCTTGCGCACGGTGGCGCGGTTCACGTCGAACAGCGCGCACAGCGCCTGCTCGGGCAGCTTGGTGCCGGGGGCGATGCGCTGGTTCATCACGCTCTCGAACACCGAGCGGTAGATGCGGCTTTCGTTGTCGTTCAGGCCGGTGATCAACTCGGCGCTGGTGTCTACGGCTGCGGCCGAGGCGGTTGCCGGAAGGTTGCGTTTGCGTGTGCTCATGGATGGGGATTGTGCTTAAGCCGGATGGCCCAATTGTTCCATGTGCTCGCAAATGGCGCCCGGCGTGGTGAACCATATCTGCCCCGCGTCGCGCAGTTGCGCCAGGTAAGCCAGGGCGCGGCGCAGGTGGCGCAGCCGATAGGGTTGGCCCACGATGTAGGGGTGCAGCGCAATGCCCATCACCAGCGGCTGGCGCGCCGACTGGGCCAGCATCTCGTCGGTGTTGTCCACGATCATCTGCGCGAAGTCCTTGGCGTCGAGCTGGCGGCCCATGATCATGGGAATGTCATTCAACTCCTGCGGATAGGGCACGGCCCACAACGGACCGTTTTGGGTTTGCATGCGCACGGGCTGGTCGTCGTGGCACCAGTTCAGCGTGTAGCGGTAGCCGGTGCGGGCCAGCAGGTGCGGGGTGTCACGGCTCTCCGAGATCCACGGCGACAACCAGCCCGCCGGTGCACGGCCGGTGGTGTGGGCGATGCGACGCGCGCAGTCGGTCAGCAAGTCGTGCTCCTGCTGGGCGGGCATGTCGCCCTGGCGCTCGGCGTTGGTGTGGCCGTGGCCGACGATTTCGTCGCCGCGCGCCATGCAGGCGTCCACCAATTCGGGGCAGTGGTCCAACAAGGCGGTGTTGAGCAGGGTGGCGGCCGGCAGGCGCAGTTCGTCAAACAATTCAAGGCAGCGCCAGGCGCCCACGCGGTTGCCGTATTCGCGCCAGGCGTAGTTCAGCACGTCGGGGTGCGGCGACACCGGACCCAAGTTGGCGCCCAGGCCTTCAGCAAACGCAAAGTGCTCCAGATTAAAACCTATGTAGACCGCCAGCCTGGCGCCGCCGGGCCAGTGGTAGTCCGGCCGCTGGGCCTTGTCGGTGATGGCGCTATACGGAAACAAGCCGTGGTGGGCAAGGGGGCGCGAGGCATGGCCGTGCGAGGCTTGGAAGTTCATGACGGGTTGCGTGCACTTTTTTTGTGCGAGGCCTGTATGTTGTTGGTGCGGTTTTCAGGGGCTTGCTGCACAACGATGCAGCGTACTGCTGATGAGCAATTTTGGTGCCTGTGCCAAACAATCGTGAATCAAGATTGTTGACAACTTTAAATTCACTTTGTTATCAATAAATTTCAGTGCTTGTTTGCAAAACTTAACAATTGGCATGGAGATTGCGTTGTGCAGCGGGTTTGATCTGTCGCCTGTTTCAACCTCAACCCATTGACCGGAGATCCCCATGTCCCTGCTTCAAAAAACTTTAGTCGCCGCCGCAGCGCTGGCCAGCACGCTGACACTCACCTCTTTCTCGGCCCAGGCCCAAGACACCATACGCATAGGCCTGGTCACCGCCATGTCGGGCCAGTCGGCCAAGGCCGGTGAAGCCATCACGCGTGGCCTGGTGGTGGCCATTGATGAGATCAACGCCAAGGGCGGCCTGCTTGGCGGCAAGAAGCTGGAACTGGTGCGCCGTGACGACGAAGGCAGTCCGGCCAAAGGTGTGGTGGCCGCACGTGAACTGATCTTCAAGGAAAAGGTGGCGGTGCTGGTGGGCGGGCTCGACACCCCGGTGTCCATGGCCATCGTGCCCCTGGCCAACCAGGAGAAAGTGCCGTTTGTCGGGCCCTGGGCCGCAGGCACACCGATCACCAAAAACGGTGCCAACCCGAACTACGTGTTCCGTGTCTCGGCCGTCGATGAAATCGTCAACAAGGCCATGTTGCAGTACGCGCAGAAGACCTTCAAGTCGACCAAGCCCGGCATGATTCTGGTGAACAACCCTTGGGGCGAGTCGAATGAAAAAGGCCTGAGCGCCGCGCTGGCCGCGCAGAAGATGACACCCGCCGGTATAGAGAAGTTCGAAGCTAACGACCTGGATGTGGTGCCGCAGCTCACCAAGCTTAAGGCGGCTGGTGCCGACACCCTGTTCCTGGTGGGCAACGTAGGCCCATCCGCACAAGTGGTGAAGTCGCTGGACCGCATGGGTTGGAAGGTGCCCGTGGTGTCGCATTGGGGCCCAGCAGGTGGTCGCTTCACCGAGCTGGCCGGCCCCAACGCCAAGACCGTGCACTTTGTGCAGACCTATAGCTTCTTCGGCAAACAAGGCCCGGTGGGCGAGAAGGTGATGAAGGCGCTGGTCGCCAAGTACCCCGACGTGAAGGGCGCCGACGACGTGACCCCCGCCGTGGGTGTGGCCAACGCCTACGACGCCATGCAACTGGCGGCCCTGGCCATCAGCAAGGCCGGCAGCACCAACGGCGACGCCGTGCGCGAAGGCTTCTACAAGATCGACCGTTATGAAGGCCTGATCAAGACCTACGTCAAACCCTTCACCGCAGAAGTGCACGACGCTGTGACCGAAAACGACTATGTCTGGGCGCAGTTCATCGACAACCGCATCCTGCCGGTGGGCATGGCCACCAACTAAGCGTCCCTGCTGAAGTGATGCCCGGGCTGTTGTTAGCCCGGGCTGATGATTTAACGCACAGCGCCAGGTTGTTCCACCGGCCGTGTAGACGACTCTGGAGAATCTGATGTTATTGATGTCGGCGCTGATCAGCGGCCTGGGGCTGGGCAGTATGTATGGGCTCATGGCCCTGGGCTTTCACATCACCTATGCCGTGTCGGCCACGGTGAACTTTGCGCAGGGCAGCTCGATGATGCTGGGCGCCGTGCTCACCTTCACCTTTGTGCAAACCATGGGCTGGCCTTGGCTGGTGGGCCTGCCCTGTGCGTTGGCGTTGTGTGCGCTGTATGGCGTGCTGGTGGAATTTCTGGCCGTGCGGCCGTTTGTGAAACGTGGCTCCAACGCCTGGCTCATGGCCACGGTGGCGCTGGGCATTGTGCTCGACAACCTGGTGATGTTTGGTTTTGGCAAAGAGCCACGCAATCTCACCTCGCCCTTGGCCGTGACGCCGATTCAGTTGGGTGACATTGGCCTCGGTGTGTACCCGCTGCAGTTGTTGATTCCGCTGGTGGGGCTGGCGTTGGCCGCCACCCTGCATTTTGTGGCGCGGCATACGCGCTGGGGCGTGGCGCTGTTGGCCACGCAGCAAAACCGCGATGCGGCGCGGCTCATGGGCATTCCGGTGAAACGTGTGGTGCTGTGTGCGTTTGCGTTGTCCACCGTATTGGCCGGTGTGGCCGGGGCGCTGGTGGCGCCGCTGTTCAACGTGCATTCCGACATGGGCACCTTGTTTGGCCTCAAGGCTTTTGCCGTGGCGATTCTGGGCGGCATCACCAGCGCCTGGGGTGTGGTGCTGGCCGGGTTCTTGTTTGGCATTGGCGAGGCCTTGATCACGTCTACCTTGGGGTCCAGCTACACCCAGATCATCATGTTCTCGCTGGTGATTCTGGTGCTGGCACTGCGGCCGAATGGTTTGTTTGGCCGCATGGAGGTGAAGAAGGTATGAAGCGCGAGAGCATCGATATGCCGCAGGCCATCGTTTCCCCAAAGTTGACGCCACCAGTTCAGACGACGGTATCCGGCGCACCGTTTCTGTCGCTGGGCTCGCCCACGGCCATCGCCCTGGTAGCGGCCACGCTGCTGGCCGCGCTGGGCCTGGCCTGGTTGGTCAACGGCTACTTTGTCTACGTGTTGGCCAACGTGGCGCTGCTGGCGCTGGTAGGCATTGGGCTCAATGTCTTGCTCGGCCTGACCGGCCAGGTGTCGTTTGGCCACGCCGGCTTTTATGCATTGGGCGCTTATGTGGTGGCCGTGCTCAGCACCAGTTTTGGACTGAGCTTCTGGCTGGCCTGGCCCATAGGCGTGGCGCTGAGCGCCGTGCTGGGTTTCTTCCTGGCGCTGCCGGCCATGCGTGTGAAAGGGCCTTACCTGGCCATGGTCACCATCGCCTTCGGCTTCATCGTGGAGCACGGCATTGTGGAATGGCGCAGCCTGACCGGCGGGCAAAACGGCATCATGGGTGTGCCCTCGCCCAAGCTCATTGGCCTGGCCTTGGGCGAACGTGGTGTGGCCTCGCTGGCGTTGCTGGCGTGCGGGGTTGGCCTGGTGCTCTACACCTGGCTGTCGCGCAGCGCCTGGGGTGCGGCCATGCGTGCCGTCAAGGACAGCGAAACCGCCTGTGAATCGATTGGTGTGAATCCGGTGCGCATCAAGGCCGTGGCGTTTGCCATCTCGGCCGCATTTGCCGGACTCGCCGGGGGCTTGTTTGCGCCGCTCTCGGGCTTTGTCACACCGCAGGGTTTTGGCATGTTGCAGTCGATTCTGTTTGTGCTGGTGGTGATGATTGGCGGCGCGGGCAGCATTGTTGGGCCCTTGATTGGCGCGCTGGTGGTGGGGGTCTTGCCCGAGCTGCTGGCCAGCCTGGAAGAGTACCGCCTGCTGTTTTTCGGCTGCATGCTGCTGGTGGTGTTGTGGGCCGCTCCGCAAGGGGTGGCGGGTTTGGGGGCGGGTGTTATGCGTCGTTTGCGCCCCGCCGCAAAACCGTCTGCAACACCTGCCGATGTGCTGCCCGCTGCAGCCTCCACCACACCAGCCGCAGCACGCGGCGCCTTGTCGGTGCGTGGCCTGGGCCGGGTGTTCGGTGGCGTGCGTGCGGTGCACGACCTGAGCTTCGACACCCTGGCCGGTGGCGTCACCAGTTTGATCGGTCCCAACGGCGCCGGCAAAACCACGGTGCTCAACATGCTGAGCGGCTTTTACCAACCCACCACTGGCTCGTTTGCGCTGGAAGGCAAGCCCTTGGCGGGTGAGGTCAACGACAAAGCGTTGCGCCAGGCCGCCTGGCAGATTGCCCGCGCGGGCGTGGCACGCACCTACCAAACCTCGCAGCTGTTTGGCGCGCTGAGTGTGGAGGACAACGTCGCCCTGGCACTCGGCGGCGGCAAGCTTGGTGGCCTGCTGCAGGCGGCACACTTTCACGCCCCCGCGCTACGCCAGGCCGCCCGTGTGCTGCTGGCACGCTGCGGCTACAGCGGTGCGCCGGATGCGCTGGCCGCCGACCTGCCACACGTAGACCGCCGCCTGGTGGAGATCGCCCGCGCGCTTGCCACACAGCCGCAGGTGCTGCTGCTGGATGAGCCCGCCGCTGGCTTGTCCACGGAAGACAAGGAACGCCTGGGCGGCCTGCTGCGCAGCATCGCCGCGTCTGGCATTGGTGTGGTGGTGGTCGAGCACGACATGAGCCTGGTGATGGCCGTGTCCGATCGCATTGTGGTGATTGACGCCGGCCAATTGCTGGCCGTGGGCAGCCCCGCCGAAGTGCGCGCCAACCCGGTGGTGCGGCGCGCTTACCTGGGTGATTCCGGGGGTGAAGCCGAAGCGGCGGACCAGCCCGTCAACACCCGTGTGCGCAACCCGGCTGCGGCCGAATGGCTGGGCGTGGGCCAGTTGCAGACCGGCTATGGCGCCGCACCGGTGCTCAAGGGTGTGAGCATACAGGTGCGCCGTGGTGAGCTGGTGGCGCTGCTGGGCGCCAACGGTGCAGGCAAGTCCACCCTCATGCGCGCGCTGGCCGGGCTGCAGCGCCCGGTGCAGGGCGGCATTCACTTGCAAGGGCAGGAACTTGGCGGGCTGGAGGCCGAGCAAATCGTCGCGCGCGGCCTGGTGCTGGTGCCCGAGGGCCGGCAGGTATTCCCCGAGCTGAGTGTGCGCGACAACATCCTGCTCGGTGCGTTTTTGCACCCGGCTGAAGCCAAGGCCGGGCTGGAGCAGATGCTGCAACGTTTTCCGCGCCTGCGTGAACGCCTGCACCAACGCGCCGGGCTGCTGTCTGGCGGCGAACAACAAATGCTGGCCGTGGCGCGCGGCCTGATGAGCCGCCCGCAAGTGCTGCTGCTAGACGAACCTTCGCTGGGCCTGGCGCCCAAGATCATCGAGGAGCTGTTTGCCACGCTGGATGCCCTGCGCGCTGAATCCATGACCGTGCTGCTGGTCGACCAGATGGCCGCGCTGGCCTTGTCGCTGGCCGACCATGCCTATGTGCTGGAGGCCGGTGAAGTGGTGGCGCAGGGTTCGGCGCAGGCGCTGGCGGCGGATGGGGCCCTGGTAAAGGCTTATCTGGGCGCTGCCTGAGAGCCGGGCCGGGGCTTCAGTCGCCTTCCATGAAGGCCAGGATTTCGCGGCCCAGAGTGTCTTCTGCAGTGTCGAAGTGCGCCACCATGGACGTGTGGTTGTGCCCCTTGAGCTGCAGGAAACGCGGCGCCTTTTGGCGCAGGGCCGAGAGCTTGTGGAACAGCTCGCTGCAATGCACGTCCAGCAAGGGGTTTTCGAACTCGGCGATGGCGATCAGTGTTGGCACACAATGCGGCCCCACATGGTTGACGGCCGAACCCTGGTTCATCTTGTCCAGGTCTTTGCCGTAATAGGCTTCGACGCGGCTGGCGTTGGGGTTGGCAGCGCTGTTCTCGGACCGCACACGGCCCGAGACCACGACCAGACCCGCCAGGCCCGAGCCCTCGGGCGGGTGAAAGGCCTGGTCGTAGGCATAGTGCGCGGCGTGTGCTGCGCCGGCCGAATGGCCCATGAGAAAGATCCGCTCGGGGTCGCCGCCGAAAGCCTTGACCTGGGATCGCGCCCAAGCCACGGCGGCTGCCATGTCCTGGGTGCCACCGGGAAACATGCTCTCCGGGGCCAGGCGGAATTCCACGTTGATGCCGACGACGCCGTGGCGGGCGAAGTAACGGCAGACATTGGAGTAGACCTCGTCGGTGCGGTCTTTGTCGCCGTCGACGAAGGCGCCGCCATGCACAAACATCAGCACCGGGGCCGCGCTTTGCGAGGGCTCGGGGGTATAAACATCGAGCACTTGCCGCGCATGTTCGCCGTAGGCGATGTTGCGGCTGACGGCACAGGTGGGCCGCGAGGCACTGCGTAACACTGCGCTGAATTCCTGCGTCATCAGCTTCACGTGTGCCTGGACGGCGCTGCCCCAGATCGGGCCGACCTCGGCCATCAACTGGCGCAGGCTGGGCGGGATGGCGGGTGGGCTAGGCATTGGCTGGGCTTTCCGGTGTGCCGGCTTTGGCGGCCGGCGGGTAGTTGAACTCCACACCCACGTTGTCCGGGTCGCGGCAGAAGATTTGCGTGATGCCGGTGCGCACCAGTGTGCGTTTGCTGAATTCGATGCCGCGCTCGGTCAGCAGGGCCGCCATGTCGTCGGCGCTGCCGCTGGCGCGGAACGACAGGTGGTCTACCGCGCCGGTGGTGAAGGACGGGATCTCGCGCTCGAACACCACGTGCACGATGGGCGTTTCTTCGGCGTAGAGCCAGATGCCCGGAAAGCTCAAGTCGCTGGGGCGAAAGCCCACGCGCAGGCCGACGATGTCGGTATAGAAGCGGGTTGTACGCTCCGCGTCGGATGAAAGAATGGCGAAGTGGTCCAAGCCGGTGATTGCCATGGAGTGGTTCCTTGAAGTGAGGGATGAATCAGGTCGGGCGTGTGTGTTGCCCTAGGACATGCCGACGACGCAGCTGCGCTTGAGGATGGCCTGCAGCAGGCTCATGGGCGCCAGCATCGAGGTTTTGGGGTTGGCGGCCAGGGTCAGCGCCTGCACCGTGCTGTCCAGATGCCCAAAGGCGCCTTTGGCGCGCACGCGGTGTGTGTTGCCTTGTGCTGCAGGGTCGGCGCGCAGTTCGATATGTGTGCGCTCGAAGCCCACGCCGGCCAGCGCCAGCGCCGCCGCCACGTTGGCGTTCTGCGGAAAGCTCAGGGCCGCCTCGCGGGCGGTGCCGCGGAAAAACGTGGTGGCTTGTGTCAACGCGGCCAGATCAACCATGCTTTCCGCAGCCGTGCCACGCCAGGCGGCGGGGGCCTTGGTCGAGCTGCAGGTGACCTCGTCCAGGCCCGCCAGCGCTGCGGCGGCCAACGCGTCCAGCCCGCCCAGCGCGCCCGACGGAATCAATACCCGTGCGCCGCCGGCACTGGCTGCGCGGCGTAGTTCTGCTTCAATGGTTGGGTTGGCCAGCGCACCAACCGAGGCCACCAGCACATCGACACCGGACTGCAGGGCATGCGGGGCGTGTATCTGCAAAGCCGCATGGCCGGCGCATTCCACGACCATGCTGGTGTGTGGCGCGAGCACGGCAGGCAGCTCGGTCGCCACGCGAATGTCTGCCGCGCCCATGGCGCTTAATTCGGCCTGGGTGTCGTGTAGCGCCGAGGCGGGCACCACGACGGCCGCGACACGCGCAGCCGTGGGCCGCTCGCGCAGCGCGGCGTGCAGCCCGCGCGCCATGGCGCCGTAGCCGAGCAGGATGAGAGAGGCGGGTTGGGTGTTGTTCATGTTCAAGAGAGGGTTTGGGTGCCCGTGGTTGGTTTGCGGGGTGCTGCCTGTGTGTTATTTGGTGGCCGCGCCTCGGCTTGGCTCCGATGTCTTGGCGCCACGTCTGGCGGCCATGTGCTCGGCGCGCAGGCGCTTGTATTCGGCCTCGGACAGGGGCACGGCATGTGGGTTGCCGAGGTCCTTCATGGGGATGCGGTAGGTCTCGCGCGAGCCCCAGGCCGCCATCGCCACCAGGATGGTGATGGCAAAGGTGATGCCGCCCACGATCAGCGGGATATGGGCGGTGCCGGGTGGCGCCACGGCGACGAACAAGGCCGGCAGCATGGCGGTGATGGCCGTGCCGATGTTTTGCGAGATGGCCATGCCTGACACGCGGGTGCGGGTGGGGAACATCTCCGGGAAGAAGCTCGGAAACGAACCGTTGTAGCCCTGGAACGCCACGCCCCACATCAGCAGCGACATCACGATGGCCAGCGGCACGTTGTGGATGCTGATGGCATACAGGTAGCCGAACGACATCAGCCCGGCAGCGATAGCGCCGACCATGATGGGCGGGCGGCGGCCTATCTTGTCGGAGAGGTGGCCAACCATGGGGATCACACACACGGCGACAAAGTTGCCGAGCACCGGAATCCACAGATAGATGTCTTTGTTGAAGTTGATGCCGTAGCCCGGCTGCACGGCGTAGGCCGCGCCGAAGATGGTGGCGACCACCGGGATCACGTTCATCAGCGAGCAGACCATCACGCGCAGCATGTCGCGCCAGCTTTCCGCAATGGCTTGCAGCACCGGCGCCTTGGGAATGGCGCCATTGTTGTCGGCTTCGGTGAACGCCGGTGTTTCGTGGACTTCGCGGCGGATGATGTAGCCCACAATGATCACCAGAAAGCTCAGCAGAAACGGGATGCGCCAGCCCCAGCTGTTGAAGTCCTCTTCCGGCAGGAAATGCACCAGGGGCAGAAACACGCCAGCGGCCAGAATCTGCCCGGCCTGCACACCCTGGAGCGCGAAGCTGGCAAAGAAGCCACGGCGGCCAAAAGGTGCGTGTTCCAGGATCATGGAACTGGCGCCCGAAATCTCGCCGGCCACGGCAAAACCCTGGACCAGGCGCATGGCCACCAGCAGCGCCGGTGCCCACAGACCCACCTGTTCGTAGGTGGGCAGCAAGCCCACCGCCACGGTGGAAAAGCCCATGAGGAACATACACACCAGCAGCACGAACTTGCGGCCATGGGTGTCGCCCCAATGGCCGAGCACGATGGCGCCTATGGGCCGCGCCACATAACCGGCGCCATAGGTTGCCAGCGAGGCGATGATGGCGGTTTGCGGATCACCCTTGGGAAAGAAGATCTGCGGAAAGATCAAGGCTGCCGCGGTGGCGTAGATGAAGAAGTCGTAGTACTCCAGGACCGAGCCTATCCAGCCGCTGGCGGTGGCTTTTCTGGACTGGTCCTGGTCATGGGCGGGGGCAGAGGCGTGGGGCTTGGCGTTCATGGTGTGGTGTCCGGTGGGCGATCAGTACTGGTGGATGTGCATGCCGCCGTCGATCTGTACGGCCACGCCGGTCGAGAACGGCAGCTCGCCCGCGGCCAGGGCCGCGACGGCGCGCCCCACGTCCTGGGGTTGGCCCCAGCGGTTGATGGGCGTGAAGCCGTCCGCCAGCATCTGGTCGAACCGCGTCTGCGCCACGGCGGTCATGGGGGTTTCGATCAGGCCCGGGCGGACCTCGTACACGGCGATGCCGTGCGGCGCCAGGCGCAGCGCGAAAAGTTTGCTCATCATCGACACCGAGGCCTTGGACATGGAGTATTCGCCCCGGTCTATGGCCGCGATCACCGCGTTCGACGACGAGATGAAGACCACCGAACGCGCGCCTTCTGCGCTTTGTTTCTGCTCGGCCAACATGCGCCGCGTGACGGCCTGCGTCAGGAAAAACGCGGCGCGGGTGTTGACCGCAAAGTTCTGGTCGTAGCTGTCCATGGCGACATCCAGCAGGTCGCCGCGCGACTTGACCGAGACACCGGCGTTGTTCACCAGGCAGTCGATGCGGTCGAAGGCGCCGTGGATCTGCTCCACCAGCGGCGCAAAGTCGGTGAGCGCCGCCAGATCTGCGCTCACAAAGGCCAGCCTGGCCTGGGCTTGGCTGGCGAGTTGGCCAAGTGCATCGCGGGCGTCGGCATCAAATGCGCGGTCGCAGGCGACGATGTCGAAGCCCCGGCCAAACAGGTTGGCGGCGATGCCGCGGCCAATGCCACCTGCCGCACCGGTGATCGCCGCGACGCGGCGAGAAGTTGGAATGTTCAAGGCGAGGGCTCCTACAGATTCGCTTGCTGAAAAAAGGAAAGATGGAAAAAGGGCAGGGCGAATGTAGGAGTGCATCAGGGGTCTCCACAATGACAAACCGCTCTGATACGGGCGATGATCGCCCTCATTCGGGCGGTTGCCGCCCATATTTTGGGTAACTACCAATGCAGCAGACAGACCACACACCCGCCATAGACCGCATGCACCTGGTGGAGGGGCTGGGCAAGGGCTTGCGTGTCATAGAGGCGTTTTCCGATGAGTTCCCGCGCCTGACGGTGACCGTGGCCGCCGAGCGCACGGGTTTGACCCGTTACGCCGTGCGCCGCTACCTGTTGAGCCTGGTGCACTTTGGTTATGCCGCCACCGACGGCAAACACTACTGGCTGCTGCCCAAGGTACTGCGGCTGGGGCAGGCCTTTATGGAGGGCGCGCGTGTGCCGCGCCTGGTGCAGCCCTTCATCCAGCGCGCTTCCATCCAATGCGGCGAAACGCTGAATGTGTCGGCGCTGGACGGGCACGAGATCGTCTACCTCTCGCGCAGCAATGCCGCGCGTGGCGCCTCCATAGGCTTCCACCAGGGCGCGCGTGTGCCGGCCCATGTGGTGGCGCCGGGCCTGGCCATACTCTCGACGCTGGACGACGCGGCACTCGACGACTGGATCGCCGGCCACAGCTTTGCCAGCTTTACCGGCTTCACGCTAGTGGAGCCGCAGGCGTTCAGGGACAGTGTGGTGCTGGCGCGGCGCCTGGGTTACTGGCAGGCCGACCAATACATCAACTTCGGCCTATGCGGCCTGAGCGTGCCGCTGAAGGACAGGCGCGGGCGTTGTGAATACGGCGTAAGCGTGACCGTGCAGCGCCTGGCCTACCCTGATGACCAGATGGTCACGCGCTTGCTGCCGGTGCTGCAGGAAGTGGCCGAGACTTTGCGGCCCATTATTTGAGGGGCCGCGTCACGGGGCTATCTCATGGGTTTGTGGTCAAGGCTGCTTCACCTTGAACCCCTCCGGGATGGCGTTCAGTTCGGCAAACCTAGACAACTAGGATTGCGCTCGTTAGGATGGCCTTCCCTTTGACCGGACAAGGTTTTTGGGAGGGCTTGGTCTGACGAGAAGGCCGAGTGAGAACTGTGGCACTTTGTGGTGCTGCTAACGTGAAGAGATGACTCGCCCATCTCCCACGACTACATGGGCGATAGCTCCCTATCGGGGCCATGGTTTGTCCGACAGGCATTCTCCGTATTGCTTCCTGCGGCTCAAATCAATTCACAAGTCTCGACCTCGACTTATTCGCAAATTGAGCCTCCCCATTCGACGGCGGAGGTTGGTGTACCTGGTCCTTCTGACAGGTTTGCAGAGTGACTGTTTAACTGACAGCACGTTGCGGCCAGGTGCTTAGCGGCGTCACCACATTTAGCCAACGCGATCAAGCGACGGATGAAATCAAGACGATTGAGGCCCTCTTGGGCCCACTGAGGAGTGAAGTCACTGCGGTCGCCAGTTGCGACCTACGCTATCAGGACCAACGCCATGCTGAAACGAAATCAATCGAGAAGTTTGTTCATCTGTTTTCTGATGCTGGTTGCCTTGATGCTGGGATATGTCTCTCCAGCTGCCGCTCAAAAGAAGCCCCATATTCTTGTCATCTTTGGGGGCGATGTGGGCCAGTCCAACATCAGCGCCTATACGCGAGCGCGCTTCGGTGGGGCCGACGAGTGGGCATCAAGCCATGGTGACAGGCAACGTCTACCGTCCCATTGACGCCTAGCGGCGAGCGGCGAAGAAGATGAAGAAATCGAGTGCCACCATCGTCTTCAGCTGCATGATCCTATAGAACGCAGAACTCGATCACCCGCTTAAAGCACTCGCGTGGGGATCAAGCATCTATAGGACCGGTGAGCCTTGAAGACGAATTTCATGCGCAAAGAAAACAGGGCGTTTGCGTAGGTTCTGCATCCAGTTGGCAGACGAATGCAGCCAAGGACTAGAAGCATAGTTCACGACTTTTGGCCCGATGTTCCTGACGCGATATTGTTCTTGGCCTTTTGGCAACGGACTTCAACGATACCTCCGTTAGCGCCCCTGACTAGGAGAGCAACATGTCTGTACGCGGCCACGCGAGCTTTACGGATTCTTGGTCCTACGCTGTAGGCATACGCTGGATGCTCACCGCACTGGCGTTGACCGGCACGGGCGGAGTTGCCTTGGCACAACCCTGTCCGGCCGGTCCGGTGGCCATGACTTCCGGGGCATGCACCGTCCCCAGCGCAGCCACCGTCACATCCACCGCTGCCGCAACGCCTGCCTTATCGGCAACCGGGGTTGGTGCGGTGATCTCAGGCAACGACATCACGGTGCGGGCAAGCGGAGCCAATGCACCTGCAGCCGTTGCCAACGATGGCGGCACGATCTCCCTGACGAGTAGCCGCTTGAGCACCACCGGCGCAGGCAACAGCGATTTGAATGCACCCTCAGGATTGCGCGCGCGCAACGGTGGCACGGTCAGTTTGACCGGCGTTGGCAGCAGCATTAGCACCAGCAATACGCGCGGTTTCGGTGTGTCGGTAGAGGGTGCAGGTTCAACGGCCATAGTGTCGAACACCACCGTCACCACAACCGGTGCACGTGCCACGGCATTGCGTATCCTGGACGCGGCCGCCACCTTGACTGATGATGTGTTTTTGGCCACCGGCGCGGCCGCAGGGTCCGTCAGTGGACTGGGTGCATCCCTCGTGATGCTGAACACCAGCATCACTTCCACTGCGACCACTGGGGCAGGCCTCAGCGTTCTTGCTGGTGCCTCTGCCACACTCAGTGGCGGCTCGGTCAATACCGAAGGGCTCAATGGCATTGCGCTGAGTGCGAGCAACTCCACCGTGAGCTTGGCGGGCACCCACGTAACGACCATTGGCCAAGGACAAGCGATGGGCGTGGTGGCCGAAGCGGGCGGTCAGATCACGATGACAGGCGGCTCGGTTTCCACAACAGGTGATGCCGACGTGCCCAATGGCCGGCGCCCGATCGCGTTGACGGCACGCGAGCGCGGCGCCACTTTAAGCATCAACAATACATCGATCAACACCCAAGGCCTGCAAGCCTACGGCGTGGTGGCTGACGACGGGGGCAACGCCACACTGAACGGCGGCACCCTCACCACCCAAGGGGCCAGCGCCATTGGGCTCTATTCCATCGTGGAACAAGCAGGTGCTGACAGGGCCACCAGCATCACCACCAACGCTGTGTCGATCGAAACCCAAGGTACGGCAGCGCATGGGGGGCAGGCGGCGCGGACCTTCGGAGAGTCACAGTCGTCCATCACCACCAACGACACCTCGGTTATCACGCATGGGGCCAGTGCTGACGGTTTGCGGGCGATACGCGCCGGCGTGGTGGTGGCGAATCGCAGTAGCATTCAAACCAGCGGTGTGGCAGCCCGTGGCGTGGTGGCGTCCAACGCCTTGAGCACGTTGACATTGAATCAGAGCAATGTAGTCACCAACGGCGTGGCAGCACACGCGTCGTTTATCAATGACAACGGCGTGCTCACCAGCAACGGCTCAACCCTGACTGCCACCGGGGCAAGCGCTAGCGCGCTGTATGCGATTGGAGAAGGCGCGACCGTCGCGACCGCCAATATCACCGGAGGCAGCCTTGCCAACACCAGCGGTGCCACCATAGGTTTGGCTGGGACGGTCAACCTATCGTTGAGCAATGCCACTGTGGGAGGCAGTGGGCAGTGGCTATTGGTGGGCACAACGGACGATTTCCCGGCAGTAGGCGCCCCGGAACCGCCACCCACGGGGGTACCCGACGTGCCGGTTGAAAGTTTTGCATCCATCGCCCAACTGGCCCACGTGACGCTAGCACCTCAAGCCATAACGCTTGCGGCGGTCACGTCGGGCTTGGCCAACATCACGGTGTCCGGCGGGACGTTGAATGGCTCCGCTGTCACGCTGCCAGGCAGCGTGTCTAACCTGGCGTTGACCAACGCTGCCGCGTGGAACCTTAGCGGCAACTCCAACCTCAGCACGCTCAGCAACAGCGCCAGTGGCATATGGTTCACGCCGCCGTCCGCAGGTGTATTCAAGACACTCACGGTTGGCAACTATGTCGGACAGAACGGGGTCATAGGGCTGAACACCTATCTGGGCGCCGACGCTTCCCCGTCGGACCGTCTGGTGATTGATGGCGGCTCCGCGAGTGGCCTCACCGGCTTACGCATCACCAATTCTGGTGGCCCGGGTGCCGTTACCGTGGCGAACGGTATCCAGGTGGTGAGTACGGTCAATGGTGCCTCGACTACCGCGGCGGCGTTCGTGCTCAATACACGTGTGGTGCAAGGGCCTTATGAGTACCAACTTTTTCGGGGCACAGTGGATGCAAGCGACGCGCAGGGCTGGTACC
Organism: Variovorax sp. HJSM1_2; assembly: GCF_049316285.1. Classification (NCBI taxonomy): domain Bacteria; kingdom Pseudomonadati; phylum Pseudomonadota; class Betaproteobacteria; order Burkholderiales; family Comamonadaceae; genus Variovorax; species Variovorax sp. HJSM1_2. Next base: position 118,454 of record NZ_JBMOXA010000005.1, read on the forward strand.
TTCGCTCCGAAGTGCCAGGGCCGCCGCCCCCCGATCCACCTGTCCCCCCTAGCCCGCCAGGACCACCAACGCCAGACGTGAGGCCGCTGTTTAGGCCCGAAGTCAGCGCCTATCTGTCCACTCAGCGCCAAGCCGCGGGCATGTTCGTGCACAGCCTTCATGACCGGCTGGGCGAGCCGCAATACATCGAGAGCCAGACGTTTGAAAACCAAGACGATAAGCGGCGATCAGCCTGGTTGCGGGTAGTTGGCAAAAAAGGCGGTGCGACCAGCAAGGACGGCAATTTCGATGTCGACACCCGCAGTACCCTCATACAGGGTGGCGGCGACCTCGCACAATGGCGCACGGGCGACGAAAAAGGGCGCTACCACTTAGGCGGCATGATCGGTTATGGCAACAGCACCACCGACGCCAGAGCGGCTCTGAATCCAGCACATTCTCAAGGAGAGACGGACGGCTGGAGCGTGGGACTGTATGGCACCTGGTACCAAAACGACGAAGAGAAGCTTGGCTGGTACACCGATGTCTGGGGCCTCTATGGCTGGTACAAAAACAGCGTTCGGGGCGACACCTTGCCAGAAGTGAAATACAACGCCAATACGCTGAGCCTGTCCGGCGAAGCGGGTTACGCCGCCAAGCTGCGCAACGACTGGGTGGTAGAGCCCCAAGCGCAAATCATCTATGTCAAATACAACGAAGATGACGTGACTGAGCCCAACGGTACCCAGGTGAGTGGTAGCCGCGGCAGCGGTTGGATTTCCCGACTCGGGGTTCGCTTTCACCGCACCTGGCTCAATGAATCCGGGCGCAAAACTCAACCTTATCTCACACTGAACTGGTGGCATGACAGCATGGATAACCGGATGGCCTTTAACCGAATCGAGCTCGAAGACCTCTATCCGCAAGACCGGTACGAAGTCAAACTCGGCTTGAATGCAGACCTCAACAAGGGCTGGACTGCCTGGGGCAATGTGGGTTACCAGTGGGGCGATCAAAGTTTCCGGACCACGACTTTGCGTCTCGGGGCAAAGTACACCTGGTAGACGTGGCAACACCCCTGGTGAGCTCGGTCAAGTAGCACGGCCGACTTTCGCTACGAGGGCTTGGAGTTCGGTAGATGGGCGCGTCCGGAGCCCGTGCCGTGAACAGGGAATTGGTCGGGATAGGTTTGCCTTCGAACGGCTGCTTTCGTGCACAAACGAATCACTTATCGTTGCAGACCGACTGGCAGCTTTCGCCCTTTTTTGGGGGCCTTCGCATGCTGATCTTGACTAGGCACTATCGGCGGCACGCGGAGACACTCTCGGTCGTCCGTCAACGCCCTCAATAGTGGAAAAGTAACCGTGGACGGGTATTCGTGGAGTGGGGTGACGATGTCTCTAAACACTGGAAGTGTCGTTGACTTCCCCCTGTCTTGAAGAGTCAACGGTATCATCGTCGCCGGACATATCAGGTGCCCGAAACTCTGAGAGGACGACGCCATGAGAATGCTGAAACGTTTGCTGCTTCTCTTGATAGTGCCGATGGCCGCCGCCATCCAGCCAGTACTGGCAGCGCAAGCCACGCCCAACATCGTCACCATCATGATCGACGATATGCCACCGATGGATGTGTCGGCCTATCACCGTGGACTCGGCGCAGTCAACACGCCAAACATCGACAGCCTGGCGCGCGACGGCATGATCATCAGCGACTACTATGCACAGCCAAGTTGCACGGCTGGCCGCGCAGCCTTCATCACGGGCCAGTATCCAATACGCACGGGGCTGACCTCCGTCGGCCAACCAGGCGCCAAGGTCGGTCTACAGGACCGCGATGTGACCCTGGCCCAGTTGCTGAAGGTGCGCGGTTACGCTACCGGCCACTTCGGCAAACACCATCTGGGCGACCGAAACGAATATCTGCCAACAGTCCACGGCTTCGACGAGTTCTACGGTTTCCTCTATCACCTGAACATGATGGAGATGCCCGAGCAGCCGGGCTTCCCGAAAGACCCCAACTTCGTCGGCCGCCCGCGCAACGTGATCCACGCGCTCGCCTCGGACAGGGACGATGCCACGGTCGATCCGCGCTGGGGCCGCGTCGGAAAACAGGTCATCACCGACGACGGTCCGCTGGGCATCGAACGTATGAAGACCTTTGACGACCAGATCACCTCACGCTCCATCGACTGGATGAAGAAGCAAGTGGCCGGCAACAAGCCCTTCTTCCTGCTTTACACCCCAACGCGCATGCATCAGCAGATTCATGTGAGCAAAGAGTGGGAAGGCAAGAGCGGCCACACTGCGTATGCCGATGCGCTGTTGCAACTCGACAAACTGGTGGGTGACCTGCTCAAGTCCCTGGACGAGGCCGGTGTACGCGACAACACCATCGTGCTGTTCACCTCCGACAACGGCGTCAACCTGGCGCATTGGCCTATGGCCGGCACGGCTTCCTTTCGTGGCGAGAAGGGCTTGACCTGGGACGGTGGCTTTCGGGTACCCATGCTCGTGCGTTGGCCGGGCAAGATTGCCCCCGGTACCTGGACTGGCGAATTCATGACCAGCGAGGACTGGCTTCCCACCTTGATGGCCGCTGCAGGTGACACGACCGTCAAGGACGACCTACTCAAGGGCCGCAACGTCGGCGGCAAGACCTTCAAGAACCATCTGGATGGCTACAACCAGTTGGAGATGCTGACGGCACCAGGTGGCAAATCCAAACGCCGTGAGTTCTTCTACTTTGGTGAAACCAGCCTGAACGCCGTGCGGGTCGATGAATGGAAGATTCATCTCGCCGTCAAGAACACTTGGCTGGGCGCGACGGAAAAGATTCCCGGCGGGCTGATCATCGACATCAAACTCGACCCCTATGAACGCACACCCGAAACCGGCGGCCACCTGCTGTGGATGAAAGAGAAAACCTGGCTGCTGCCGTTATTGGCGCCTCCATTAAAGGCATTCGCGCAAAGCATGAAGGACTTCCCGCCGTCTCAAGAGGGTACGGGCATCGGCGCCGCGGCGCTGATGCACTCTCTGTCGGACAGCCCGAGCTCAGACTGACACGATACTTGCGACCCGGTTCTATGGCTCACTCGTCGCCATCAACAAACTGACCTTCAAGCTAGCAGGCTTTCAGGTCGTTGAAGCAAAGCCGTCGTGAAGAACCATTTTTAGGAGTGCGCAAAGACGGCTGTGTGCCAACAGTTGACTTCGGTTGGCGACGTACGAATCTCGGCACTTCAGTCCAAAGCAGACGCCGGATCAAATATCGCTGTTCACCATTTCTGCCTGGAGAACCGAGCCGATGTCTCCTTGAAGTTCCACGCACCATTCTTCAAGCATCAAATCGGCCGCCGAACACGTCGCACATGTGCCCAGAGGTCGCACAACTTTCATTTGTGTTTTCCAGACAACCTAAATACAGTTAGCCTGCCTCGGCGAGGACGTGGTTTCTGGCGTTAGCCCCCTGCTAGTGAAGTGCTCAGTGCGCACTGATGACAAGGTGAGGATTAATGAAAGTGTCCAACTCAATCTGGTCTGGCCCGCGTTTATGGAAGTGCACCCTGGCGCTGCTGATGGCCGTTGTCATGGGCATGCCGAATTTGAGCTTTGCTCAGCAGTGGCCCGACCGCAGCAGGATTCCTGTGCCGCTATCGCCATTTGAGGGCAAGGTGGGCAAGACCTACAAGGAATCGACCGAGCATTGGCAAGCACCGGTGGCTGCGCCTAAAGGCGCACCTAACGTCATCATTGTCCTGCTGGACGATGTCGGTTTCGGTCAAACCTCTACCTTTGGTGGCCTCATCCCCACGCCCAACTTGGACAAGCTTGCGTCGGAGGGCTTGAAGTACAACCGCTTCCACACCACTGCCATCTGCGGCCCCTCGCGCGCCGCGCTCCTGACCGGGCGCAACCATCACAGTGCCAACAGCGGCTTCCTGATGGAGTGGGCCACGGGCTTTGAGAGTTACTCGACGATGATTCCGCGCTCCACTGCCACCATCGGTGAAGTGCTGCGTGAAAACGGTTATACGTCCTGGTGGTTTGGCAAGAACCACAACACCCCGGATTGGGAGCAAACGGTGGCCGGGCCGTTCAGCCGCTGGCCCACCGGCATGGGCTTTGACTACTTCTACGGCTTCAACTCTGGCGAAACACACCAGTATTACCCGGTGCTGTTTGAGAACACCACACCTGTGGAGCCCGATAAAACACCCGAGCAGGGCTACCACTTCATGACCGACATGACCGACCGTGCCATCGCTCGCATGAAGTTTTCCAAGTCGGTCGCACCCGAGAAACCCTTCTTCATGTACTTCGCGCCAGGTGCCATGCACGCGCCACACCATGTCTCTGCGGAATGGCGTGACAAGTTCAAGGGCAAGTTCGACATGGGCTGGGACGCTTACCGTGAAACTGTCTATCAGCAGCAATTGGCGATGGGGGTCATTCCCCCTGGCACCAAGCTGACCCCTCGCCCCGAGTGGGTCAAGGCGTGGGACACGCTCAGCGCGGACCAAAAGAAGGTCTATACGGCGCTGATGGAAAACTACGCGGGCTTCTTCGCCTTTGCGGACCACGAAATCGGCCGCTTGCAAGCGGCGGTGAAAGAGTTGCCCGATGCCGACAACACCCTCATCATGTATATCGTGGGAGACAACGGTGCTTCTGGAGAAGGCGGGCCCGACGGCACCCTCAACGAAATCAAGGGGCTCAACGGCATCAACACGCCGCTAGAGGACACGCTGAAGAACCTGGGCAAGTTGGGCGGGCCGGAATCGGAACCCCACTACCCGGTCGGATGGGCCTGGGCTGGCAACACGCCGTTCCAGTGGGTCAAACAAGTGGCTTCGCATCTTGGAGGCTCTCGTAATCCGATGGTGGTGTCCTGGCCCGCCAAAATCAAGCATGACGACAAGGTGCGCGACACCTTCCTGCATCTGGTGGATGTGGTGCCGACCATTCTGGAGGCGGCGCATGTGCCCATGCCCAAAACCGTCAATGGCATCGCGCAGAAACCCCTGGCGGGCAAGTCCTTCCTGGCGAGTTTCAACGACCCCAAATTCAAGGGCCGAAGTGAGCAATACTTCGAGATATTCAGCAACCGTTCGATGTATGCCGACGGTTGGAAGGCGGATGCGCAACACACCTTGCCTTGGCGGCAAGATTTGGCCCCGGGCAATTGGGACAAAGACCGTTGGGAGCTTTACCACCTGGACGAAGACTTCTCGGAGTCCAACGACCTGGCCGCACAGAACCCTAAGAAGCTGGCGGAGCTGAAAGCGAAGTTCGACGCCGCTGCCAAGAAGTTCGCGCTCTATCCGCTCGATGACCGTGGCGCTGGGCGCTTGTCATCGCCCAAACCTTCCGTGCCCGGCGCAGAGCCGGGTGGCAAGCGATTTGTCTATGCAGCCGGTGCGACCCGTATCCCCGAGCCTGCTGCGCCGCCCATGAAAAACAGGACCTGGACGCTGAACGCCAAGGTCAAAGGAGATGGGGCAAAGACACAAGGGGTCATCATGGCCTTTGGTGGGGTGGCGGCGGGCATCACACTCTACGTCAAGGATGGCGTGCCTATCTTTGACTACAACCTCTTTGATGAGCACACCGTTGTGAAAGCGAGCAAGGCACTGCCAGAGGGCGAATCCACGGTGCAGCTTGACTTTGATTACGCCGGTGGCGGCGTGGGCAAGGGGGCCAAAATCGCGCTCAAGCTTAATGGCGAGACCGTGGGCACTGGCTCGATGGAGGCCTCGGTCGGCGGTCGTTTTGGTATCGACACCTTCGGCATCGGTGAAGATACCGGCCAGCCGGTGACACCTGCGTACAAGGCCCCATTCAAATTCAACGGCGACATCAAACAGGTCGTTGTCGAGGTCAAGTAGCTAAGCCAACGCTGCACGCCGGCCATGAAATCCTGGCCGGGGGTCTCCATCATGGTCACGCACGAGTTGAGGGCCTAGAAAGATGCCCCGTTTGCTCGACCCACGTTATTCCCATCAATGCTCGAACAGTTGAGTCGGCGCAACGGACCGCTTGCGGGCTCATACCGTGAAGTCACAACACTCAAACCGATGACGGCAATCGCTGCAAAGCCGCCCTACGATTCAGCACTGAGTAGCGTATCGAATCGCTTGTTTTGCAGCAGCGCTTTGACGAGATCATCCGTGTTCAGCAAATGGCTCGCCATTGGGGGGCGTATGCTTTGCTCAGCAAAGCCATGTGTTAGCAGTTTTTATGAACAACCAGTCAGCTCCTACGTCACAAGACCAATTTATCTACGACGTTCATCAGAACCCGCACAACGCCCAGATCCTCGCGCGCTGGGACGCCCTGTATTTGCCCGATGGCTGGCTGGTGGCCGGTTGCCTGTTCCAGACGGTGTGGAACCGACTGTCTAAGCGTGCACCCGATACCGGCATCAAGGATTACGACCTGTTTTACTTTGATGCAGACGATTTGTCGGCCGAGGCCGAACAGGCCGTGCAGCGGCGCGTGCAAGAGGTCTTTGCCGATCTGCGCGTCACGCTGGAGGTGTGCAACCAGGCGCGTGTGCATCTTTGGTATGAAAGCCATTTTGGCCACCCCTATCCGCAAGCGCTGACATGCGCCAAGGACGGCATAGACCGCTTTCTGATCCCCTCGACCTGCGTGGGCATGAACCCACGCGAGGTTTATGCACCCAACGGTTTTGCCGACTTGTACGGTGGTTTGCTGGCGATGAATCCGCTGGTACCGCACCGCGAACTGTATGAACGCAAGGCGGCGTCATACCAGCAGCGCTGGCCGTGGTTGCGGTGTGTGGGCGCAGCCTGAGGCTGCGCGCTTTGTTCGTTGAATAAAAACCCTCGCCATGGCAAGCGCCGTGGCGAGGGTTTTCTCATGCTGTGCAGGCGTCAGCCAATGCGCAGTTGCTCGCCTATGGCGGGGCCGAACATGGCCGGGTCGGTGAACGAGGCCAGGCCGGTTTCAATGCGGCCGGCGAAGCGGCGGCTGAAGTCTGGCTGGCCGTTAACCTTGGCGCTGAAGTCGTACCAGTAGCCGCTGCTCTTCATCTGCAGGCGAATGGTCTGCTCGCTGCGCGCCGGCAGCACGTAGCTGCCCGACTGCGTGCTGTAGGCATTGGCCGTCAGCGTGAGGGTGCAGGGGGCGGTGCCGCTGTTCATCAGGCGCATCACCAGCTCGCCGGTGGCGCCGTCGCAGCGCACCTGCACATCGGGCCGGGGCTGGCCGGCGGCCACGGCGCGCATGGCGTTGCCGGTGAAATGGCGGTGGTAGCCGTTGGGGCCGAGCACCCACAGGTCGTAGGCGCCACCGGTCACCGGCGCCCAATTGCCGGTGAGCGTCTTGCCGGGCTCCACGGTGTAGCGGCGTGGAATGGCCGTGAGGTTGCGCCGGTCGTAGACGTGGAACACGGCGGTCTGGCGGCCAGTGTTGCCGAACGTGAGTGTGACCTGCGTGGCGGCCAACGTGGCACCGGCCGCGATGTCGCAGTTGGTGTGCAACTCGTAGGGCAGGGCGCGCGAGGGGCGCACACCATCGGCCTGCACCGGCAGCGCGGTGGTCTGCGGCATGGCCGGTGTGGTGCGGCCGGGCAGTGCGCGTGAGCGGTTGGCCAGGGTTAGCGTGGCGGGCAGGCTGGCGAAGAAGGCCGTGTCATTGGGGTCGGCGAAGTTGAAGGCCGAGGTCAGGTCGCCGGCCACGGCGCGGCGCCAGGCGGAGATATTGGGCTCCATCACACCAAAACGCGCTTCCATGAAACGGATCACCGAGGTGTGGTCGAACACCTGCGAATTCACCCAGCCGCCGCGGCTCCAGGGCGACAACACGTACATGGGCACACGTGGGCCCATGCCATAGGGGCGCTGCATCAGCGCGACTTCGTTCGGGTCGTTGTAATAGCCGTCGTACGGCAACATTACGGTGTGGTATTCGCCGGTGGTGTCGACGGTGGAGGCACCGGCGTAGCTGCCTTGGCCCAGGAAGGAAGGCGCGGCCGGTGGTGGCACGTGGTCGAAGAAACCATCGTTTTCATCGAAGTTGATGAACAGCACGGTCTTGGCCCAGACGTCGGGGTTGGCCGTCAAAGCGTCCAGCAGGCGGGCGGTGTAGTCCGCACCTTGTGCCGGGCTCGAAGGGCTTGGGTGCTCGGAATCCTTGGAGGGGGCCACGACCCATGAAACCTGGGGCAGTTTGTCGGCCAGCACGTCGGCCTTCAGCAAGTCCAGATGGCGCGTGCTGATGCCGCGTTGGCGCAGTGCCTCCGAGTAGCCCGGCTTCTGGTACCAGGCGGCGCGGAAGGTCTGGAAACCGGCCAACGGGTTGTCGGTGTAGTTGTCGGCCATGTCTTCGTAGACCTGCCAGCTGATGCCCGCGGCCTGTAGCCGTTCGGGATAAGTGGTCCAGGTGTAGCCGCCGTCGCCGTGGTTGCCGTCAAACCAGTCGTAGTCGTTGTAGGTGGCCGGGCCGTTGCCGCGCGCCAGCGGATCGTTGGTGCCGGTGAACAAAAACAGTCGGTTCGGGTTGGTGCCGGTCTGCGAGGAGCAGTGGTAGTCGTCACACAGCGTGAAGGCGTTGGCCATGGCCCACTGGAATGGCAAGTCGGCCTGCGCATAGTGGCCCATGGAGTGGTTGCGCTTGGCTAACGGCCAGTTGTTCATGCGGCCGTGATCCCAGGCGTTCTGCGCGTCGATCCAGCCGTGCGGCGTGCCGTTCACGCGCATCAAGGGGAAGTTGTTGACGGTGTCCAGGCGGAACGGGGCCAGCACTGGCGGCGTGGCGCCAGCCGTGGCGTTGGGCTGGTACCAGACGTTTTTGCCGGTGATGCCGGCCGAGTTGGCCACGGGAATAGGAAAGCGGTCGGCAAAACCGCGCACGCCGTTGAGTGTGCCGAAATAGTGGTCGAAGGAGCGGTTCTCTTGCGTGAGCACCACGATGTGTTGAACGTCTTCCAGCGTACCGGCGCGACGTGCGGCATTGATGGACAGCGCACGCGCGATGGCGGGCGGGAACGTTGTCATGGCGGCGGTGGCGCCTGCGGCGCTGCCGACGGCGCGCAAGAAACTGCGGCGATTGGTGTCAGTCATGGGGTGGCCTGCGAATGTGGGTTTGTGGGATGGGTCAGCTGTTGCGGCGGCGTGCGGCGTGGGCCACAAAGGCCAGGCCGAGCAAGCTCAGCGCCAGCGTGCCGGGTTCCGGTATTTGGTTCAGCGCATGGAAGGTGAAGTCGTCCATGACGTAGTTGGCCTGGTAGGCGCTGGACACCAGCACCGAGTCGATGGCGCCGCTCCAGCCGCTCGAAAGGAAGCTGGACACATCCGACAGACCCAGCGTGGACGAGGTGGCGACCAGATTGCCGTTGAGGAACATCTGGAACGTCACCGTCACATCTTCATAACCAGCGAACCAGGCGCCGTCGAATACCGTGGGTGTCAGAAAACGGATGAGGCTGGCGCTGTCGTCGCTGCCCCAGCCGGTAGTGACGCGGCCATCACCGGAGTGCGCCGTGAACGGGTACTGGGCGCCGGTGAACACCGACCAGCCCTCGGCCGACCAGTCCAGGCCACCGTAGTTGGCAGGGACGCTTGCGTAACCGTCGGCACCAACGAGGTTGTCGAACGTGAGTACGGTTGCAGAGGCAAAAGGTGCACAAACGGCCAAGGCCGCACTGGCGATCAAGCCGCGAATGGCGTGTCTCATCGAGTTTCTCCCAGGATTAGTTAAAGAGCGTTCTGAACACCCCGCGTTATGACGTGGTGCCGCGCGATCCTAGGAGGCGCACACGACAGTTTGATGACCGTGTGTGTGCGTGTGTGCGAGTTTGTGTGGCAGTGTTTGCTGCCGCGCTGTGTGTGCCGCAGGTCAAACGCCAGCGGCTGAAGGTGAAAAAGCGGCTGTTTGCTCAGCGCAAAAAACCATGGCCTGCACCGCCATAAGGGTGTGGCGGTGCAGGCCAGGGTGACAAAACGGATCAGCCTCGCCTTAGCTCGCCAAGGCTTTCATCTCCGCATACAAATCGGCCTTGCCCTCAAAGCCAATGCCCGGTAGTGACGGCAGCGTGACAAAGCCGTTGTCTACCTTCACGCCATCCGGGAAGCCGCCATAGGGCTGGAACAGATCCGGGTAGGACTCGTTGCCGCCCAGGCCCAGGCCGGCCGCAATCGCCAGCGACATTTGATGGCCGCCATGCGGGATGCAGCGGCTGGGCGACCAGCCGTATTCCTTGAGCATGTCCAGCGTGCGCAGGTATTCGACCAGGCCGTAGCTCAGCGCGCAGTCGAACTGCAGGTAGTCGCGCTCCTTGTGCATGCCGCCGTAGCGTATGAGGTTGCGTGCATCTTGCATGGAGAACAGGTTTTCGCCCGTGGCCATGGGGCCGGTGTAGCTTTCGCCCAGGCGCGCTTGCAATTCGAAGTCGAGTGGGTCGCCAGCTTCTTCGTACCAGAACAACGGGTACTGCGACATGGCCTTGCCGTAGGCCACGGCGGTGGCCAGGTCGAAGCGGCCGTTGGCGTCCACCGCCAGTTGTTGGCCGGGGCGCAGCATCTTCAGCACGGCTTCTATGCGCTCCTGGTCTTCGACCAGGCTGGCGCCGCCAATCTTCATCTTGACCACCGAGTAGCCGCGGTCGAGGTAACTTTGCATCTCGTCGCGCAGGCCTTGCAGACCTTTGCCGGGGTGGTAGTAGCCACCGGCGGCGTAGACAAACACCTTGGGGTTGGCCTTGCCCGTGCCATAGCGCTGGGCCAGCAGTTCGTGCAGCGGCAGGCCGGCGATCTTGGCTGTGGCGTCCCACACGGCCATGTCGATCGTGCCCACGGCCACGCTGCGCTCGCCATGGCCGCCAGGCTTTTCGTTGGTCATCATGCTGGCCCAGATCTTGTGCGGATCGAGGTTGTCGCCGGTGTCATCGAGCAACGAACGCGGTGCAGCTTCGAGCACACGCGGGCGGAAACGTTCGCGCACCAGATGTCCCTGGCCGTAACGGCCGTTGGAGTTGAAGCCGTAGCCTATGACGGGGCGGCCATCGCGGATCACGTCGGTCACCACGGCCACCAGGCTCAGGGTCATCTTCGAGAAGTCGATGTAGGCGTTGCGGATGTCCGATTTGATCGGGCGCGTGGATTCGATGATGTCGACGATTTTCATGAGAGTCGTGGTGGTTGGAAAACAGTGAAAGGATTCAGCGGGGCACTTAACGTGGTAGCGAGGCCCCGCCACAAATGGCAATGTCTTGCCCGGTGATGGCCGCAGCAGCGGGCGACAACAGGTAGCCCACCAGCGCGGCAATTTCTTCGGCTTGTATGAGCCGGCCAATCGGCGGCAGGCGTGGCGCACTGCCAACACGTGAAGGGTCGTTCAACATGCCGGTCTGTGTGGCCGCTGGCGAGATCACATTCACCGTCACCCCCTGTGCCGCCACCTCGGCCGCCCAGCTGCGCGCCAGCGCCACCAGCGCCGCCTTGGTGGCCGCATACTGGCTGCGTCCCGGCATGCCCTGTGCCACACGGCTGCCAATCAGCACCATGCGCCCGGCGCCCTTGGCCGCCATGGCGGGCAAAAAAACATCGGCCAGCCGCGTCGCCGCGTCCACATGCAGCCGCCACATCAACTCGCCCCCGGCAGGCTCCAATTGCCCCAGCGGCCCCACACGCAGCACCCCAGCGGCATGCACCAAGGCATCGACGCCGCGCAAAGACGCTGCAGCACGCGCAATGTCGTCGCCCCGGCTCAAGTCCAGCGCCACATGTGTAAACCCCGCCTGCTCAATGCAAGGCGCCGCAACGTCCAACCCCGTGACGCGCCAGCCACTCGCGAGCAACGACAACGCAATAGCCCGCCCAATGCCCGCACTGCTGCCCGTGACCACCGCGTGTTGAGACAAGCTACTCATGCACACCTCCAACAGAAAAGGACGTGCCTGCCTTAATCGCAGAACACCGCGGAACTGGCTTTGCCAGGCCGCTGGTGTTGCCCCCTGCAAGGGGGTTGGCGTAGCGACACGCAGTGCGCGAAGACTGGGGGTGAGCCAAAGTCTTTTCCCTGCAAGGGGGTTGGCGCAGCGACACGCAGTGCGCGAAGACTGGGGGTGTTCTAGTCCACACGAATATTGCCCTCCGTGATGATCTTCTGCGAACGCGCCATGTCCTCCTGCTGAAACTTCACAAAGTCCTGCACCGAGCCGGGCGTGAGCAACAGGCCTTGCTCCTTGAGCTTGTCCTTCATGTCGCCTGCCAGCGCCTTGTTGACCTCGGTGTTCAGCTTGTTGGTGATATCGGCCGGCAGCTTGGCCGGGCCCCACAGGCCGTACCAGCTGTAGAACTCATAACCGGGAATGGTTTCACTCACGGTGGGCACGTCGGGCAGGTTGGGCGCGCGTGTGGCAGATGTGACCGCCACCACACGCAGCATGCCGCTCTTGTGGTACTGCAGCGAGCCCAGGATGGGGTCTATGAAGCCGTCGATCTGGCCACCGATCAAGTCCTGGAATGCGGGTGCCGTGCCCTTGTAAGGCACGATCATGTAGTCGAGGTTGCCCGCGCGTTTCAGCAGTTCGGTCGACAAGTGCCCGGCCGAGCCTATGGAGCCCACGGCAAACGTCATGCGCCCGGGGTGGGCCTGCGCGTAGCTGATCAGCGTCTTGACATCGGTGATAGGCAGGTTCTTGTTGATGGCCACCGACAGCGGCGCCTTGGCCACCAGTGCCACGGGCGAGAAGTCTTTCACAATGCCGTAGGGCACGGACTTCATGGTCATGGGCGCGGTGACAAAGGTGGACGCGTTGAACAGCAGCGTGTAGCCGTCCGCTGGGGCCTTGGCCACGATGTCCGCGCCAATCGTGCCGTTGCCGCCGGGGCGGTTTTCAATGATGAAGCTCTGACCGGTTTGTTCGCTGAGTTTTTGCGCCAGTTGCCGGCCCACGGTGTCGAGGGTGCCGCCGGGCGGGAAGGGAATCACCACACGCACCACACGTGAGGGGTAGGCTTGTTGGGCCCAGGCGGGGGCCGCAACGGTGAGCAGCGTGCCCGCCGCCAGGGCGACAGCCAGGCCAAGAGCCGTGCGGCGGGATGTTGAATTCTTTTGGGTTTGCATTTTTTGTCTCCTCCGAAGTGCTGGGCTTGGGCTTAGCGGGCCAGGCCGGCCGCGGCCACGGCGCGCTGGATCTCGGCTTCTTCGGCGGCCGAGGGGCGGTGTGTGGGCGCACGCACAAAGTCATTCGCAATCACGCCGGCGCACTTCATCGCGGTCTTCATGCGGGCGTGTGCTTCACCCGTGGGTTCGCCCGCGCCGTACACCGCTTCCTTCAGCGGCGTGATGATGCTTTGGATGCGCATGGCTTCATGCAGGTCGCCCTTTTGCACGGCGGCAAACAGGTCGATGATGAGCTGTGGAATGAAGCTGGCAAAACCGACGAGTGCGCCGTCCACACCTTGCACCATGGAGGCCAGCAGGTATTCGTCGTGGCAGGTGAGGATGGCCTTGCTCGCATCGGCGTCGCGGCTGGCTTTCAGGTCGCGGGCGTATTTGCTCATTTCGCGCTGGCCCACCTTGAAGGCCTGCACATAGGGCAGGCGCGCCAGGGCGGCCAGCAGGGCCGATGAATACGAGGCCTTGCTGTAGGCCGGGTAGACGTGGCACACCAGGTCGAGCTTGGACGCTTGCCAGATGGCGTCGAAATAGGTGAGCGCGTGGTCGGCGTGGAAGCCGAAGCGCAGCCAGTGGTGCGGCGGCATCACGTCGAGTGCGGCGGCGCCGGCTTCCTTGGCCAGGCGCGCGTGGTCGGCGGCGTCGGCCAGGCCTTCGCAGACGATGGACGAGATCACCGGGATCTTGCCGCGCAACTCATCGGCCACGATGCGTGTGACCTGGGCGCGCTCCAGCGGCGTGAGCGAAAACACCTCGCCGGTGTGGCCGTTGGTCATCACCGCCACCACACCCTTGTGGCTGGCCAGCCACGAGGCCAGGCGGCGCAGTGCGGGTTCGTCTATGGCTCCATCGGCCGTGAAGGGGCAGGCAATGGCCGGAACAATGCCGCGATAATTCTCAATGGTAGGCATGCTGAGTGTCTCCTGTTGGTTTGGAAAGCTGCTGAACTGGCGGCATCATCTCGAGCCGGCGGCGCAGCGTCCAATACCCGAATCGCATAGAACTATTCAAACGAGACTGAACACCATCCATGGGCCCCGTGAACCGACCGCTAGACCTCGAATGGCTTGAGGACTTTTTGGCGCTGACCGAGAGTGGCAACTTCTCGCGCGCCGCGCAGGCGCGCAGCATTGCGCAACCGGCGTTCAGCCGGCACATCCGTTCGCTGGAAGAATGGGCCGGTGTGGCCCTGGTCGACCGCTCGCAGCACCCGGCCACCCCCACACCCGCCGGTGAGGTGATGGTGGACGTGGCGCGTGACGTGGTGCTGCGCCTGACCCAGGCACGCACCCGCGCCCACGAGGCGCAGGAACTGGCCGGGCGCAGCCTGCGCGTGGCCGCCACCCATGTGTTGTCTATGGCGTTTTTCCCGGCCTGGCTGCAGCGTGTGGAGCAGCAGTTGCCCATGCAGCTGGGGCCTATCCACATGGTGTCCGACAGCTTTCAGGCCTGCGAAGACCTGATGCTGAACCACCGCGTGCAATTCCTGCTGTGTTACGGCCACGCGGCGGTGGCGACCCGGCTGCAGTCCCCCGACTTTGAATACGCTTGTGTGGGGCAAGACCAGTTGGTGCCGGTGGCGGCGCCGGGCACACGCCCACACCTGCTGGAAGGGTCCGAGCCCGTGCCGGTGCTGGCCTATAGCCCCGAGTCCGGCCTGGGCCAGATCATGCGCACGCTGATGCAGCAGGTCTTGAGCCAGACACGCTTCAAGCCGGCCATCACCTCGCACCATGCGGTGCTGCTGAAAACCATGGCGCTGGAAGGGCGTGGCCTGGCCTGGCTGCCGCGCAGCTTGATCACGGCCGAGCTGGCCGAGGGCCGCCTGGTGCTGATCACCGACGACGCAGCGTGGCGCGTGCCGGTGGAAATTCGGCTGTTTCGCGCCACGACCACACAGACACCGCTGTCAGAAGCGGTTTGGGCGCGCAGCGCGCAGTCTTAACCCTGCATGCGCTGATAATGGCCGCATGCGAATCCCGTTTACCAAAATGCAGGGCGCTGGCAACGACTTCGTGGTGCTCGATGAGACCCGAGGCCGCCTGGGCCTGACGCCCGCCCAGTACCGCTTTCTCGCCAACCGCCATTTCGGCGTGGGCGCCGACCAAATCCTCACCGTACGCCCCGCACCCGCTGCGGGCATAGACTTTGAGTACGTGATCCACAACGCCGATGGCGGCGAGGTCGAGCAATGCGGCAACGGCGCGCGCTGTTTTGCGCGCTTTGTGTTCGAGTCTGGCCTGACCGCCAAGGACACCATACGTGTGGCCACCAAAAGCGGCGTCATCGCACCCCAAATCAAGCCCGATGGCCGCGTCACCGTGGACATGGGCGCGCCGGTGTTCGATTTGCCGCAGATACCGTTTGACGCCGCGGGCTTGACGCCCGAGCCTAGCGGTTCTTGGCAAAAGTGGCCGCTGACGCTCGCGGGTGATGCGCAAGCTGCTCCATTTTTGGTAGCGGTCGTGTCCATGGGCAACCCCCATGCCGTGCACCTGGTCGACAACGTCGACACCGCGCCCGTGGCCACGCTGGGCCCGCTGGTGGAAAACAATGTGCGTTTTCCGCGCCGTGTGAATGCCGGTTTTTTGCAGGTAGTGGACCGCAGCCACGTGCGCCTGCGGGTGTTTGAACGCGGCGTGGGCGAAACCCTGGCCTGTGGCACCGGCGCGTGTGCGGCCGTGGTTGCCGGCATTCGCCTGGGGCTGCTAGACCCGCGTGTGGACGTGCAGACGCTGGGCGGGGTGTTGACCATTGATTGGGCCGGCACCGAAGACGCCCCGGTCTACATGACCGGCCCGGCCACCACCGTATTCCAGGGGACGATTGACGTTCCCGACGCGCCGGCTGAACTGCCGGCCTAACTTTCTCTACAAGACCATGAACCAAACCAACCCGATCACCGAAGACGACATCGCCAACTTCCTGGTCAATACGCCCGAGTTCTTCGAGCGGCATTCGGAAATTTTGGCTTCGGTACAAATGACCAGCCCACACGGCCACCGCGCCGTGAGCCTGCAAGAGCGCCAGGCCGAGATGCTGCGCGAGAAGATCAAGGGCCTGGAACACCGCATCATGGACATGATCCGCCACGGCAACGAAAACATGATCATTGCCGACAAGCTGCAACGCTGGGCCGGCAAGCTGCTGGCCACGCGCGACGCGATCGAGTTGCCGGACCGCATCAGCAACGAAGTGGTGGAGCAGTTCGCCGTGCCGCAAGCCGCCATCAAGGTCTGGGGTGTGGCACCGGCGTTTGCACATGCGTCTTATGCGCAGGGCGTGAGCGAAGACGCACGCACTTTTGCCAGCTCGCTCACGGCACCGTTCTGCGGCGTGAATTCGGGCTTTGAGGCCGTGTCCTGGCTGCCCGATCCGGCGGCTGCGGTGTCGTTGGCGTTGTTGCCCTTGCGCGCCGGCCCCATCGGCAGCGCCGTCCCCGCGTTTGGCATGCTGGTGCTGGCGTCGCCCGATGCATCGCGTTTTGAGTCGGCCATGGGCACGGACTTTCTGGAGCGCATTGCCGAGTTGGCCAGCGCTGCCTTGTCGCGCCTGCAGTCTTAAAAACAATACCTCCCGTGGGCCAAGCCGCCGATGCCCCCGTTGCCCCCGAGCTCAGCGCCGCCGACCAGGCGCTGGTGGCGCGTTACCTGAGCCACGTCGAGGTTGAAAAGCGCCTGGCTGAGCGCACCGTGGCGCTGTACCGCGAAGACCTGGCCAAGCTGGCGCTGGCCGCAGCCACGGCCGGCGTGGGGCTGACGCAGGTGCAGCACAGCCACATCCGCCGCTGGGTGGCGCAAATGCACAGCAAGGGGCGCAGCGGGCGTGGCATTGCGCTGATCCTCTCGGGCTGGCGCGGTCTGTATAAATGGCTGGGGCGCGAAGGCTTGGTCAGCGCCAACCCGGTGCAGGACGTGCGTGCGCCCAAAGCGCCCAAACCCTTGCCCAAAGCCATGGGGGTGGACGACGCCACCGCCTTTGCCGACTTCAGCGACGCGGGCGACGACCCCTGGCTGGACGCGCGTGATGCCGCCATGGTGGAGCTGCTTTACGGCAGCGGTCTGCGGGTGGGTGAACTGGTGGGGCTGGATGCGCGGCCCAGCGCCGAGTCCAAGGGCTGGATCGATCTCGACGCCTGCGAGGCCCACGTGCTGGGCAAGGGCAGCAAGCGCCGTAGTGTGCCCATAGGCAGCAAGGCGCTAGAAGCCTTGCAGTTATGGCTGGGTGTGCGTGGCGAAGTGCCCGCAGCGGCGCTGTCGTCGGCCCTGTTCACCGGGCGGCGCGGCACACGCCTCACGGCCCAGGCCATTTGGCAGCGGCTGCAGCGGCGCAGCCAGTTGGCCGGGCTGGCCATGCCGGTGCACCCCCACATGCTGCGCCACTCGTTTGCCAGCCACGTGTTGCAGTCCAGTGGTGACCTGCGTGCGGTGCAGGAACTGCTGGGCCACGCCAACATCAGTACCACCCAGGTCTACACGCGGCTGGACTTTCAGCACCTGGCCAAGGTGTATGACGCGGCGCATCCGCGCGCCAAGCTATCGAAAAAGTAGCGGCTTGGGCTCGCCAGATGAGCCTCAGCAGCTTGTTTGGCTGATATTTAGGCGTTGGGCACGTGCCTGCAGCCAAAAGCCCGAAAATGGCGGCCATGAAAACCTTACGCCTGCGCGAGGGCAAAGAACGCTCGCTCCAACGTCACCATCCCTGGATCTTTGAATCGGCCATCGCCAAAGGCGGCGGCGACGCGGGTGAAACCGTGCGTGTGGAATCACACGACGGCAAATTCCTCGCCTGGGCCGGCTTCAGCCCCAGCTCCAAAATCCGTGCACGGGCCTGGAGCTTTGACGAGGCTGTGCGCATCGATGCTTCGTTTTTTGTAGCTGCTGTTGCGCGTGCAGTCAACGCTAGAGCCCATTTTGATATTCAGAGCGACGGCGTGCGCCTGGTGCATGGCGAGTCCGACGGCATTCCTGGCCTGATCGTCGACCAATATGGCGACACGCTGGTGGCGCAGTTTTTGTTCTGCGGCGTGGAACGCTGGAAAAGCGTCATCGTGCAGGCGCTGCTCGACGCGACTGGTCTGAGCAAGTTGTACGAACGCTCGGACACCGGCCCGCGTGCGCTAGAAGGCCTGCCCGCGTCCACCGGCTGGCTGGCAGGTGAGGGGCCAACCGAGTTGGTGATACGCGAACACAGCTGGCAGCTAGGCCTGGACATTGCCGAAGGCCATAAGACCGGTTTTTATCTGGACCAGCGCGACAGCCGCAAGAAAATGGCCGATGTGACCCAGCGCCTGGGCCTGCAGCGTGTGCTCAACTGTTATTGCTACACCGGCGGTTTCTCGGTGGCGGCGCTGGCGGGCATGCGTGCGGCCGGGCTTGAAGGCGTGGGGCATGTCACGTCCATAGATTCGTCCGGCCCCTCGCTGGAGCGGGCGCGCGCCAACGTGGCGCGCAACGGCTTTGCCAACAGCAGCGCCGACTTTATGGACGCGGATGTGAACGCTTCGCTGCGCCAGTTCGGCGCTGAAGGCCGCACGTTTGACGGCATCGTGCTCGACCCGCCCAAGTTTGCGCCCACCGTGGCACATGCCGAGCGTGCGGCGCGTGCCTATAAAGACATCAACCGTCTCGCCTTCAAGCTGCTGGCGCCGGGCGGGGTGTTGTTCACCTATTCGTGTTCGGGCGGCATCAGCCCCGATCTGTTCCACAAAATCGTTGCATCGGCGGGCAACGACGCGGGAGTGGACGGTTTTATCACCGACCGCCTGAGTGGCGCACCCGACCACAGCGCGACGCTGAGCTTCCCCGAAGGGGAGTATTTGAAGGGGCTGGTGGTGGTGCGCCGTTGAGTCGAACAGCGCATCTACGAACAAACCATAGGTGTGCTGGCAAGACTCGGTGCCAAGGGGCATTGAAAGGCCCAGTACACTCCCCACCTAATTTATTCGCAGTAGTTTGCATTTCTGGGGCAGGCCGTGCTTGCGCCGTAGGCCCATACATGTGTGTCGGCGGCGCATCCCGGACTCTGCGCAACGGCTTTTGCCCCTGGGTGCTTCCAAGGAAAACATGAGCCTCATTCCCGTGACCATCCTGACGGGCTTTCTGGGGTCGGGCAAAACCACGCTGCTGAAGCGCGTTTTGACCGAAGCCCACGGCCAGAAGATCGCCGTCGTCGAAAACGAGTTCGGTGAAGAAAACATCGACAACGAAATTTTGGTGTCCGAGCCCGGTGAGCAGATCATCCAGCTCAACAACGGCTGCATCTGCTGCTCCATCCGCGAAGACCTGCGCTCCACGCTGAGCCTGCTGGCCGCCAAAAAACGCAAGGGTTTGCTCGACTTCGAACGTGTGGTGATCGAAACCACAGGCCTGGCCGATCCCGGCCCCGTGGCGCAAACCTTCTTCATGGACGACGAAATCGCCGAAAGCTACCTGCTCGACTCGATCTTGACGCTGGTCGACGCCAAACACGCCGCCACCCAGCTCAATGATCGCCAGGAAGCGCGCCGCCAGGTGGGTTTTGCCGACCAGATCTTCATCAGCAAGACCGATTTGGTGGCCAAGGACGAAGTTGATGCCTTGATCCACCGCCTGAAGCACATGAACCCGCGTGCGCCGCAAAAAGCCGTGCATTTTGGCGAAGTGCCATTGTCGGAAGTGTTTGACCTGCGTGGCTTCAACCTCAACGCCAAGCTCGACATCGACCCCGACTTCCTCAAGGAAGACGACCATGCCCACCATGACCACGAACATGGCGAGCACTGCGACCACCCGTCGCACAAGCATGATCACGACCATGGGCACGAGGGCGGCCACGGCCACCATCATCACCATGACGACGATGTGAAAAGTTTTGTGTTCCGTTCGGACCGTGTTTTCGACCCCGCCAAGCTGGAAGACTTCCTGGGTGCGATCGTGAATATTTACGGACCCCGCATGTTGCGCTACAAAGGTGTGTTAAACATGCAGGGTACGGAGCGCAAGGTAATTTTTCAGGGTGTTCACCAGCTCATGGGCAGCGATTTGGGCCCGGCGTGGGCGCCCGATGAGAAACGCACCAGCAAAATGGTGTTTATCGGCATCGATTTGCCGCAAGACATCTTTTCGCAAGGTATGGAGCAGTGTTTGATTTGAGGTTTTAATCTGTGTTTTCTGCCGGATGGACTAAATGATTGCAACGTTTCTGCAAATGATGGGTTTGGCCTTCGGTGTCGTGGAAGAGGGGCGCGCCGGCGGAGCTGCGCGGACTCCTCGTCCCGAAAGCGTAGATAAGCCTCAAGCCGCTGCGGCCAAGCCCGGCGTGAACAATAAGGCGCTGGACAAAGCCAGCGATCGCCCGGCACGCTCCAGTAGCAGCAAGCCCAAGGCAGAAGGCCGCAGCAGTGCGGCCACCAAGCCAGGTGCAAAACCAGGTACCAAGCCAGCCGGCAGCAAGGCAGCCCCCAAAGCTGTTGCCAAGCCGGTCAGCAAGCCCGCAGCCAAGGCCGTGGCCAAATCAACTCCTAAGGCCTCCCCCGCCAGCGCACCCAAGAGTGCCAAGGCGGCGGCCGCACCGGCGCCTGTTGTGAAACCCAAGACCAGTCCATCCAAGAAGACCGCTTCCGTCAAGGAAGTCGCTAAGGAAGTCGCCAAGGCTGCGGCTCCCGCAGCAGCCAAAAAGACCAGCGCCAAGGCGGCTCCTGTTGCCAAAACCGTTGCGGCCAAAGCGCCTGCGGCCAAACCCGCGATGCCTGTGCTTGAACCCAAGCCGGCGGCGGCACCCGAGCCTGTGGCCGTGCGTACACCGGTGTATGTTCAGCAGCCTGCGCAAAGTGTGCCCTCGTCTACGCTGGCCCCACCGAAAAGTGCGCGAGCCTCTTCCCGGCTTGCCCAAATCACCGTACCATCAATGGCTCAATCGGTGGCCTCGACGGCCGCCAAAGCTAGTTACTTACAGAATATTCCTTCTCCGATGATCGTTTCCCCTCCTCACATGGCTGCAAAAAAAGACCCCAAACTGGCAAACAACTGGAAAACCACCCCGGTGGATCAGTTGTCTGATGCCGAAGTGCTGGCCATGCCGGACGCTGAGTACATGAACGAGAAGCAAATGGCGTTCTTTCGGCACAAGCTGGTTCTGCTCAAGCAAGACATGCTGAACAACGCTGGTGAAACCACCGAGCACCTGCGTGAAGACACGGTGGTGGTGCCCGATCCCGCCGACCGCGCCACCATCGAAGAAGAGCACGCACTCGAATTGCGTACCCGTGACCGCGAGCGCAAGCTGTTGAAGAAAATCGAACAGTCGATCAACCGCATCGATGCCGGCGACTACGGCTACTGCGATGAAACCGGTGAGCCCATAGGGGTTGGCCGCTTGCTGGCGCGTCCTACGGCGACGTTGTCGCTCGAGGCGCAACAGCGCCGCGAACTCAAGCAAAAGATGTTTGGCGATTAAGCTTGGCTGCAGCGCGAAGTTTTTCGTCTTCAGGATGGATGTAGTTCATGGCCCAAGACGAACAACAACCCTCCGGTTTACTCTCAAAGGTCGTCAAGTTCGTTCGTAACCCGACGGTCAACTGGTCCGATCTGGACCAACCGGAGCTCGACAAAGAAAGCATCTACAGCAAGCAGATGCTCAAGGAGATGATCGAGCGCAAGCGCCGCAACGATTTCGTGCGGCGGCGTGAGTTCGATCAACTGCGAAAACTCAGGCAACGCGAAGCTCAGACGCACAGTGACACGTCTGGCCGTCCGTCGTTTTTCCAAAGCAGTCTGCAATCCACCACCGACGATCGTGCTGGCACGCTCAAAAAGATCGACGAGATCGAAGAGCAGATGTCCAAGCAGTGGTGGAAGTCGAAAGATGTGGGTGCATCCAACCCTGTGCCGCTGTCTTCACGTGCCGGTCTGCTGCGTGCCTCGGCGGCGGCCGGCGGTTTGTCCGCTGCAAGTTCCGAGGTGACCCGCCCGCATAGCCTGGACGCCGAGCGTTCGCTGCCGATGAGTTTGACGGACAGCCTGGATGCGGAGCATGCCTCGCACCATTTTGCGGCCACGGTGCTCAATACGGTGCCGGGGGCTTCGGCACTTGATGCCTCAGCTGCGCGCTCATTCAAAGATACCAATTTCCCCAAGACCGATATCCTGCCCATAGAGTCCGGGCTGGCCGCCGCCATGGCGCGAGGCGAGGGCATGCATGAGCCTATCGTCGACATGCTTGCTGCGTTGGACGAGGCGCTTGAGCTGGATTACGACGCCGTTGTTGCGCAGTCCGATGCCGGCCCCGAATTTGTGCACGATCCGGTATTGGAAGAGGCCGCCATCCATTTTGCCAATGGCGATGATGAGGGCGCCGAAGACGCGATTCTGGCGCTGATCGACCAGCCGCCAGCGGGGTCGACGCTCGCAGATATATGGCTGACCTTGTTTGATTTTTATCGTGCCACCGGCCGGCAGGACGGATTTGATTCCGCTGGCATCGACTTCGCCACGCGTTTCAGCCTGTCTGCGCCGGCGTGGTTTTCCATGCCCGAGCTCAATGGCTTGACCGGCGGTGCTGGCGACCAGGCCGCGAATGCCACGGTCTTTCGCTGGACTTGTCCGGCCCAGTTGACCGCCTCCGCCGCCATGGCTTTGCAAGCGGCGGCACAGGCCAAGGCCGCGCCTACCTTGCGGCTGAACTGGGGGGCACTCGCTGCCCCGCTGGACTCGGACGCCATGAATGTCTTGGTCGGCTTGTTGAGTGATCTTGCCGGGCGGTCGGTCAAACTGATGTTTGCCAACAGTGAGCGCCTGCAAAACGTGCTGCGCGCGGCCACACCTGCGGGCGACGCCACGGTGCCCAAGCAGGCGTGGCGGCTGCGCATGGAGCTGTTGCGCATCATGGGCCAGCAGGACGCATTTGACCTGGTGGCGCTGGAGTACTGCGTCACCTACGAGGTATCGCCACCATCGTGGCGTGATGCGCAGTCGAGTTTTGAGGAAGTGCAGGCCGAAGACGCGTTCGACCTGGCGTTGTTGGATGACCTGCCCGAAACTCCCGGCGTGGAGGGTGAGCCGGGCGAGCAGGACCAGGTGTTGCCGGTGCTGGAACTTGAGCCGTCTACGGCGCCGGTCTGCATGGGCTTGTTATCGGGTGTGGTCACCGGGGACGCTGGCGCCTTGCTGGCGCCGCTGGAAAACCAGGTGCGCGGCGACGGACTGATGGTGATTTCCTGCAAGAACCTCATCCGTGCGGACTTTTCTGCGGCAGGCTCGATTTTGAACTGGGCGGCCACGCAGCAAGCGGTCGGGCGCCGCGTGGAGTTCCGTGATGTGCACCGGCTGGTGGCAACGTTTTTCAACGTGATCGGCATCAACGAGAATGCCAAGATCATTCTGCGGCGTAACTGAGGCTTGGCCTAGCGGCACCTTCTGATTGCGCGTTGGGCTTGCGCCACCACGACGCATTTCATGGCCAACTATCGTCTCCAACGCCTCTCTTCAGAGGCATTCCTGGCTTGAGTTTTCAAACTCTGCCCTCATTCTGAAAAGTTATGGAACAGTTTCACGGTACAACCATTCTCAGCGTGCGGCGCCAAACCGCCAACGGCGTACAAGTCGCCATTGGTGGGGATGGGCAAGTCACTTTAGGCAACACCGTTGTCAAAGGTACGGCGCGCAAAGTGCGCAAGCTCTACCACGGGCGTGTGCTCGCTGGTTTCGCCGGTGCCACGGCCGATGCCTTCACCTTGTTCGAGCGCTTTGAAGCCAAGCTCGAAAAACACCAGGGCCACCTGGTGCGTGCCGCGATTGAGCTCACCAAAGACTGGCGCACCGACCGCGTGTTGCGCCGCCTGGAGGCCATGCTGGCCGTGGCCGACAAGGAGGCCTCGCTCATCATCACCGGCAACGGCGACGTGTTGGAGCCCGAGCGCGGCATTGTGGCCATTGGTTCGGGCGGCACGTTTGCGCAATCGGCGGCGATTGCCTTGTTTGACAACACCGAACTCAGCGCCCGCGACATCGTCAAGAAGTCGCTAGAAATTGCAGGCGAAGTCTGCATCTACACCAACATGAACCACACCATTGAAACGCTGGAGTAAATCTTGAGTTCATCCTCCACGTCTTCCTACGCTTTGACGCCCCAAGAAATCGTCTCCGAACTGGACCGCCACATCGTCGGCCAGCAACAGGCCAAGCGCGCGGTGGCGATCGCGCTGCGCAACCGCTGGCGCCGTCAGCAGGTGGACGAAAAGCTGCGCGGTGAAATCACGCCGAAAAATATCTTGATGATTGGCCCCACCGGCGTGGGCAAAACCGAAATTGCGCGCCGCCTGGCGCGTATTGCCGATGCGCCCTTCATCAAGGTCGAGGCCACCAAGTTCACCGAAGTGGGCTATGTCGGCAAAGACGTGGATGCCATCATTCGCGATCTGGTCGATGTCGCCGTCAAGCAGACCCGCGAATCCGAAAAACAAAAAGTGCGCATGCGTGCCGAAGACGCGGCCGAAGAGCGTGTGCTCGACATCCTGATTCCCCCTGCGCGTTTGAGCTCTGTTGAAACCGGCGCAGCCGTTGCCGCAGGTGACAGTCCTGCGCGCCAGTCGTTCCGCAAGAAGCTGCGCGAGCACCAACTCGACGACAAGGAAATTGAGATCGATGTGGCTGACGCGCGTCCTCAGCTGGAGATCATGGGGCCTCAAGGCATGGAAGAAATGACCGAGCAGTTGCGCGGCATGTTCAGCCAGATGGGATCTGCCAAACGCCAAACGCGCAAACTGAAGATCGCCGAAGCGATGAAGCTTTTGGTAGATGAAGAGGCTGCCAAATTGGTCAATGAGGAAGAACTCAAGGCCAAGGCGATCTTCAACGCTGAGCAGAACGGCATTGTGTTCATAGACGAGATCGACAAAGTGGCTTCGCGCGGTGAAGGGCAAGGCAGTGAAGTGTCGCGCCAGGGGGTGCAGCGCGATTTGCTGCCGCTTGTGGAAGGCACCACGGTTTCGACCAAATATGGCCCCATCAAGACGGACCACATTCTGTTCATTGCCTCTGGCGCGTTCCATCTGAGCCGCCCCAGCGACTTGATTCCCGAGCTGCAAGGGCGTTTGCCCATCCGTGTGGAGCTGCAGTCCCTGTCGGTGCAGGACTTCGAAGCCATACTTACGCAAACCCATGCGTCCCTGGTGAAGCAGTACCAAGCCTTGCTGGCCACCGAGAACGTGAGCCTGGTGTTCACGCCAGAGGGCATCACCCGCTTGGCGCATATCGCCTTCGATGTGAACGAGCGCACCGAAAACATTGGTGCACGGCGTTTGTCTACGGTGATGGAGCGGCTGCTGGACGAAGTCAGCTTCGGTGCCACCAAGCTGGAAGGGCAGACGATAGAAATCGATGCGGCCTACGTCGATGCTCGATTGCAGGAACTGAGTCAAAACGAAGATTTGTCCCGCTACATCCTGTGATGCATGGGTGTTGCAACTGGCGGGCGTCAAGTGCTTGCTCATCCCAAGACAAGTTCTCTCCACTAGATGCGCTTGACGCCAGTTGCGCCCGTTCGGGCACGTGATACCGCCGCAATCAGGGCTGGCCCGAAGTTGCGTGCTGCGGACGTTTGTTGTCGTTCATGGGCTGGCGAATCGCTCGACCAGGAAGTCCACAAAACTCCTGAGCTTGGGTGACCGATAGCGGTCCGGCAAATAGACCACACTCATGGGCCGAACCGGTAATTGATGGTCGGGGAACAGCCGTACCAGGCGTCCGGCTTGTACATCCGCTTCCAGCAGAATCGCCGGCTGCAGCACGATGCCCAAACCGTGCAGGGCGGCCACGCGCAAGGCCGGCCCGTGATTGACCTGCACGCGCCCTGACACGGGAATGCGCGATGCACCATCTGCGCCCTGCAGCCGCCAACTGGCCAACGCCGCCGGGCTGAAGGACAGGCACTCGTGCTGGCTCAGTTCTTCGGGCTGGCTCGGCGTGCCCCTGCGCGCCAGGTAGTCGGGCGACGCGCAGATCATCAACCGGTAAGGCGCGAGCGGTTTGGCGATCAACGCCGAATCGAGCAACTCGCCGATACGGATCGCGGCTTCCAAGCCTTCCTCCGCCAGATCGACCACGCGGTCGCTCAGGGACACATCGACGCTGACCTCGGGATAACGCGCCAGGTAAACCGACAAGGCCGGTATCAAGGCCTCGGTACCAAAGGTCACGGGCGCGCTGATACGCAGCTTGCCGGCGGGCGCCAATTGCAGGTTCTGCGCCTGTTTATCGCTCTCGGCCACCAAGCTGAGGATTTCCTTGCAGCGCGCGTAGTAGTCCTCTCCCAGGGCCGTGAGGTGCTGTCGACGCGTGGTCCTATGCAGCAACTGCATGCCCAGGCGCTGTTCCAGCTTACGCAAGTGATTGCCGGCCATCGTCGCCGAGATGCCGCTGGCGGCAGCCGCCGCGCTAAGGCTGCCTTTTTCTACGGCCAGCACATACACCTGCATGCTGTCGAGCAAGTCCATTCATAACTCCTGGTATCAAATGAATCCATTAATGGCTAGTTTATCTATTGTGAATTTCTAATAACACTGCTTCTTTTCTAGAAAGGAGCCGTGATGGACTTGAATCTCAGAGGGCGAACCGCCCTGGTCACCGGGGCCAGTGCCGGCATTGGCGCGGGTGTGGCGAGGGTGCTGGCCCATGAAGGTGTGCGTCTGGCGCTTGTGGCGCGCCGTGGCGCCGCACTCGCACAGTTGGCCGCGCAGCTCGCAGACAGCCACGGCCTGGCGCCTGTCGTCGTCGCAGCCGATGTCACCGAGCCCAACCAGGTGAAGCGTCTGGCGGCCGAGGCAGCTGCCGCGCTTGGACCGATCGACATTCTGGTCAACTGCGCCGGCGGTGCGCGCCCCACGCAACAGCATGCGCCTGATGCGGATTGGGACGAAGCCTTTGCACTGAATTTCAGCGCCGCACGCCGGCTCACACAAGCCGTGCTGCCATCGATGCAGGCGCGGGGCTGGGGCCGTGTCGTCAACATCAGTGGCTCCATGGAGCCGCGCTCGCTGAACGCCGCGACGGCCGCCAAGGCCGCACTGCACTTGTGGGCCAAGGGACTGTCGTGTGAGGTCGCCGCCCAGGGCGTCACCGTCAACACCATTGCGCCGGGGCGCATCCACAGCGAGCAGATTCTCGAAAAGCTGCACCCGACCGAGGACAGCCGACGAGCCTTCATTGCCCGCCACATTCCCATCGGTTATTTCGGCGAGCCTGAAGACATAGGCCATCTGGTGGCCTTTCTGGCGTCCCCGCAGGCGCGCTACATCACCGGTGCCGTGATTCCGGTAGACGGTGGCATGCATCACTTTGCGCATTAAGTTGCAACGTTCACCAACATTCAGAGAAAACCCCATGAAAGCCATTCAACTGACCGCTCCCTCCCTCAAGGCGTTTCGCCAGGTAGAGCTGCCCGACCCCCAAGCCGGCCCTGGCGAGGTGCTGGTGCGCCTGCGCGCCGCCACGCTGAACTTCGTGGACGTGGCCATCGCCACGGGCCACTTTCCCGGCGCGGGCTTTCCTATGGTTCCGGTTGCCGATGGCTCGGGCGAAGTGGCTGCGCTGGGCGAAGGTGTGGCGCATTTAGCGCCAGGCCTGGCCATAGGTGACAGGGTTGTTCCGCACTTCATGCCGAACTGGCTGGGCGGGGCCATATCAGCGCGCAATGTGGCGGCGATGCGTGGCATCACGCTGCCCGGCTCGTTGGCCGACTATGTGCTGGTGCCCGCGACGAGCCTGGTGGCGCTGCCGCCGCATCTGGATTTCGCCCAGGGAGCGGCGTTGCCCATCGCCGCCACCACGGCCTGGAACGCGGTGCGCTCGGCGCCGCTGCGCCCCGGCAGCGTCGTGGTATTGCTGGGCACAGGCGGCGTCAGCATCTTCGCTCTGCAGTTCGCCAAGGCCAGCGGCGCGACGGTGATCCTGCTGTCGTCGTCCGACGAAAAGCTGGAGCGTGCACGCCAGCTTGGCGCGGACCACCTGGTCAACTACCGCGCCACGCCCGCCTGGGATGAAGCCGTGCTGAAGCTCACCGCCGGACGCGGCGCCGATCTTGTGGTGGAAACCGTGGGCGCGGCGACGTTTGCGCGTTCGCTCAACGCAGCCGCAGTCGGCGGCACGGTGTTCACGCTCGGCTTTGTTGGTGGCACCTCGTTGTCCATAGACCTGCTGCCTATCATCATCAAGTCTCTGCGCATCGTGGGCAACAACACCGGCTCGGTGGCCGACTTGGCAGACGCTGCCAGGGCCATCGCGGCGCATCGCATGCTGCCGGTCATAGACCAGAGCTTTGCCATCGATGAGGCGCCAGCGGCATATGCGGCACTCAGTGCCAGCGGAAAACATTTTGGCAAGATTGCCATCGTGCAGTGACTTTGTTCAACTGCTCCACAGTCGGCCAGGGCAGTGGGGTGGAAAGGGGGCCACAAGGGTCAACCGTCGGCTTCTGGACTGCGGACTGAACCGGCCCATTGGCGGCTTTCAAGCTGGCCATCCGCTATGACGGCTTGGCTGCAAAGCTGAGCAGCACAGGGGCAGCTTCAGGCTGGTTGGAGTCAGACGCGGGTGACCCGCTGAACGACTGCGGAGGCTGTCACCGGGCATTCGACGGCTGGCTGCTCCTTTGACTGGTTTGCTTCCGAGGGCGGGTGCACGGCGATCAGTGGCTGGTGGTGCGCGGGCGAATTACTGGTCACTCGGGCTCGAAACTGCTCCGGCGGGTTCTGGTGCATCGCCCCCAGAGGCACATTTCAATTTGAGAGCAACGCCTTGGCGGCCTCGATGCGCAGCGACATCTCCACATGCGGATCGTTCATCACGCGCAGCAGGAAGGCGCGCGGATCGCTCTCTTGGTTGACGAACGGTGCGGTTGTCACAACAGACGGGCCGGGCTGCGCGGGTACAGGCGCCGCGTCGAGCCGCCGCATCGCCTCCTGCCAGGCATCGAGCAGGATCGTCTGCAGCCGGGCCAGCAGATCCGCCTGTCCTTCCGCGCCGGGCTCCACATCGAGCCACGGCGTGTCCTCAAACACCGGGGCGAGGTCTGGGGCCACGAAGGCGGCCCATTGCTCGACGGCCACCTGCTGCGGGGGCAGGATGACCTCGAGATTGGCGGTCAGCACGCGGACGCGTTGCGAGGCCGCTTGGGCCAGCCAGCGCCGGCGTAGCGCCTCGGCGAAGGCCTCGGCCTCGGTCGCAGCAACTGGCGCAGCCGTAGAGAACCACAGCTGATAGCCGTGGCGTCCATTAATGGCAATGCCCGGCGCCGGCAGGTCCAGCTCGGCCTGAACGCCGCGCCACAGCGCACCGAGCGAACGCCAGTCGGCCGGGCCGGCCAGCTCGATGCAAAGCGCCCGCACGCTCCCGTCCGGCAGCGGCGGCGGGAACAGTCGGCGTACTTCATCTTGCAGTCGATTCGTCATCGGCGTCACTATAAGGGACGCCCGCCGGCCGGTCGGCCAACACTCTCCGATGACCTTGATCGACCCGCTGCGTGAGTTCAGCGCAGTGAACAGCGGTCATTGACCGGGTCGCGCCGGTGCTGGCCTCATACCCGCGCCGGCAACGTCTGCGGCACCTCACATTGCGCTCGCACGGGCCAGCCCCGGCAGCCGCACCGATGGGCGGCTTGAGAGCGCTGACCGTGAATTTACAGGGCGACCGCGAACGGCCGCACCCGCTGCAAAGCGGATTCTCCTAAACCCAAAGCCGACCGTTTCCCCGGGCGGCTTTTCGGGCTCGCAGTTCAGCCCGGCAGCACGCGGGCCAGGCTTCGCAACACCATGTAGATGAACGTGCCCAGGAAGGCTGCCACCAGCGCCACACCGGCGACGGAGCCTACCGTCAGCCCGATATAACGCATATCGTCATAACTCTCTTCTACAACAGGTCGGCTCATGGGTGTGCTCCGTCTTAAGTTTGAGAGGTCAACGCGCTTCATTACCAGGCGCGGCTGCTCTGCCAGTGAGCAAACAAGCACTGAAATCGGGCTTCACTGCGGTGGTGAAGTTCTGGCGAGCATGTGATGCAACCGCTGTGCCAACTGAAAATGGACCCGGTGCCGCCTGTGTCTTGAGGGTGACGCCGCCGGTGTCCCCCAGCGCCTTGGGGTGCGCCGCGTGGCAGAGCGGACCTGGTTTGAAACCTTCGTAAACTCTCAGCTGGCGTTTAACGCGCCGGTTTGAATCCATAAGTAACCGGGCCAGTCAAGCCAGAAACCGCTTTTCCGCCTGGTCTGTATCTAAACCAACACATTCAGAAGTTTCCCTAAGTGCTTCATTTTGAACAGATTTTTGTTCGATCTGGCATGCATAATAGCGCCTAAGTTGTTGATTTGATTACAAAAAATACCCCGCTTTGCTAGGTGCACTTTGTTCTTTTCCTGCTACAGTGGGAAAAAGTGCAATTAAGTGGGATTTCGAAGTGAAAACCCACCCTTGCGCTATCAATCTCAAGGATGGGTGGGTTTGTGTTTCAAGGGCCTTCGTCTCTAAGTCTGGATGCCAAGGGGCGGCTGTCAGTGCCGACCCGGCATCGTGACGTCTTGAGCGCGACGGCCGGCGGTCAACTCACCATCACCAAACACCCCGATGGCTGCCTGATGGTGTTTCCACGCCCTGAGTGGGAGAAGTTTCGCGAACGCATCGCGCAACTGCCCATGTCGGCGCAATGGTGGAAGCGCATCTTTCTGGGCAATGCCATGGATGTCGAAATGGATGGCACAGGCCGCGTTCTCGTGCCGCCAGAGTTGCGCACGGCCGCAGGCATCAGCAAAGACACGGTTCTGCTTGGCATGGGCAATCACTTTGAACTCTGGGACAAAGCGACCTACGACGCCAAAGAGGCCGAGGCCATGCAGGGCGAAATGCCCGATGCCTTCAAGGACTTTTCCTTCTGAGGCCCCGTGGTGGACAGCACAAGCACACACACCACCGTCTTGTTGGAGGAGGCTGTGGATGCGCTCCTTCGCAAGCCGGAGCACACCCAGGACGCTAGCTCCCCGGCGACCTACGTGGACGCGACCTTTGGCCGCGGCGGGCATTCGCGCCTGCTGCTGTCGCGCATGGGCCCGCAAGACCGGCTGATCGCCTTCGACCGTGACCCTATGGCGATTGCCAGCGCCGCTGCGGTGGTCGATCCGCGCTTTTCGATTCGCCACCAGGCTTTCAGCAGCGTGGGCGAACTGCCCGAGGCCAGCGTCAGTGGCCTGCTGATGGACATTGGCGTGAGTTCGCCGCAAATCGACGACCCCACGCGTGGTTTCAGCTTTCGTTTTAATGGTCCGCTGGACATGCGTATGGACACCACGCGCGGCGAAAGTGTGGCCGACTGGTTGGCTACCGCAGAGGTTCAACAAATCGCAGAGGTGATACGTGACTACGGCGAAGAACGGTTTGCTGGCCCGATTGCAAAGGCGATTGTGGCTCGCCGAACAGAGCGCGGCCCCATCACAACCACTACCGAGCTGTCCGAGCTCGTGGCTGGTGCGGTCAAGACCCGTGAGGCCGGCCAGAACCCTGCCACGCGCACATTTCAAGCTTTTCGGATTTTCATCAATGCCGAGCTGGAAGAGCTCCAGCAAGCGCTAGACGGCGCGCTGCGTGTGCTGCAGCCCGGCGGCCGCCTGGTGGTGATCAGCTTTCATTCGCTGGAAGACCGCATCGTCAAGCAGTTCATCGCCAAACATGCGCGTGAAACCGTGGACCGCCGCGCCCCCGACTGGATGCTGGCCAAGCCTGCCGCCATGAAGCTGGAGGCGCTGGGCCGCATCAAACCAAGCAAAGACGAAGTAGACCGCAACCCGCGCTCACGCAGCGCGGTGATGCGTGTGGCCATCCGTACGGAGGTGGCATGACGCGTCTGAACCTCATGCTGCTGCTGGCGGTGCTGGTGAGTGCGCTGTATCTGGTGCACACCCAGTACGAGTCGCGCAGTCTGTTTGTCGAGCTGGACCGCGCCAACACCCTGGCGCGCAAGCTGGTGGTGGAAAACGAGCGCCTGCAGGTCGAGCGGCGCACCCAGGCCACGCCGCTGCGGGTGGAAAAGCTGGCCAAGGAACAACTGCAGATGCGCTCCAGCAGCCCCGCCATCACCCAATACGTGACCATGCAGGCCCAGGCCGCCGCACCCACCCAGGCCCCGGCGGCAGGCGCCAGCGCCGGCCGTGTGCAGGGCTTGCAAGGCAACGATTCCGCGAGGCCAGTGCAATGAGCCGCCGCAACGGAAGCCGCAACGCGAGTGTGAGCGTGCGTTATACCTCCAGCCCCTTGCTGGCGAGCAAAACGCCGGTGTGGCGCAGCAAGTTTGTGGTGGCCATGATTGCGCTGGGCTTTATTGGGCTGACCGCGCGCGCGGCCTACATCCAGGTGATTGGCAACGACTTCTTCATCCGCCAGGGTGAGGTGCGTTTTGCGCGCACGCTGGAGTTGCCGGCCAACCGTGGCCGCATCCTGGATCGCAATGGTTTGATCCTCGCGTCCAGCGTGATCGCCGCCAGCATTTGGGCCATTCCCGAAGACGTGGACCGCGATCCGGCCAAGCTCAAGGCCTTGGCGCGTTTGCTGGAAATGCCGCTGGCCGATCTGAACAAGAAGCTGGAGAACGAAGACAAAACCTTCGTCTGGATCAAACGCCAGGTCGACCAGCCGATTGCCCAGGAAATCGCCGCACTGGGCATCAAAGGTGTTTACCAGCGCCGCGAATACAAACGCGAATACCCCGAAGGTGAACCCATCGCACACGTGGTGGGTTTCACCAATGTGGAAGACCATGGCCAGGAAGGCATGGAGCTGGCGTTCGACAAAGAACTCGCCGGCAAGCCCGGCTCGCGCCGCGTCATCAAGGACCGCCTGGGCCGCGTGGTGGAAGACGTGGGTGACCAGGTGCCGCCGGTCGATGGCAAAGACATACAGCTCAGCGTGGACAGCAAGGTGCAGTTCTTCGCCTATCAGAAGCTGCGCGACTCGGTCATACAGCACAAGGCCAAAGCCGGCAGCGTGGTGGTCATGGACGCCATCACCGGTGAAGTGCTGGCCCTGGCCAACTATCCCAGCTACGACCCGAACAACCGCCGCCGCCTGAGCGGCGAGCAACTGCGCAACCGTGCGTTGACCGATACCTTCGAGCCCGGCTCCACCATGAAGCCCATCACCGTGGCGATGGCGCTGGAGGCTGGCCGCGTGACGCCGCAATCCTTGATCGACACCTCGCCAGGCCGTCTCACCATTACCGGCTCGACCATCACCGACACACACAACTACGGCTTGTTGACGGTGGAAGGTGTTATCCAGAAGTCGAGCAACGTGGGCGCCACCAAGATCGCGCAGCGTATGACGCCGCACGAAATGTGGGACACCTTCACCGCCGTGGGTTTTGGCCAGAAGCCGCAGATCACCTTCCCCGGCGCCGTGACCGGCCGCCTGCGCCCGTGGAAAACCTGGCGCCCGATCGAGCAGGCCACCATGTCTTATGGCTACGGTCTGTCGGCCTCGCTGTTCCAGATGGCGCATTCCTACACCGCGTTTTCGCACGATGGCGAGATCATTCCGGCCACCATGCTCAAGGGCACCGAGCCGGTGGTGGGCACACGGGTGTTCTCGCCCAAGACTGCGGTCGCCGTGCGCAAGATGCTGCAGATGGCGGCAGGCCCGGGCGGCACCGGCCAGAAGGCGCAAACCGTGGGTTATTCGGTGGGCGGCAAGTCCGGCACGGCGCACAAACAAGTCGGCAAGGGCTACGCCAGCAACCGCTACCGCTCGTGGTTCACCGGCATGGCGCCCATAGACAAACCCCGCGTCATCGTGGCCGTGATGCTGGACGAGCCCAGTGCCGGCCAATACTTCGGCGGCACCGTGGCCGCACCCGTGTTCAGTGAAGTGGTGCAGCAGACCCTGCGCCAAATGGGCGTGGCCCCGGACATGGATGTGAAACCACAGATCGTCGCCAACCCGGTCGAGGAGTCGTTCTGATGCAGGCGCTGAACTCGGTACACGGCGTGGTGACCTGGCTGCGCAGCCACGTCACCGGCGTGCTGCGTGTCGACAGCCGCCAGGTGCAGGCCGGCGACGGCTTCATCGCCTGGCCCGGCGCGGCCGTGGACGGTCGTGCCTTTGTGCCGAATGCGATGGCCAGCGGCGCTACCGCCTGCCTGATCGAACAAGCCGGCAGCGATGCCTTCCAACTCGACGGCACGCGTGGTGTGGCCAGTTTCCCCGGGCTCAAGGCGAGCACTGGCCCCA
Organism: Variovorax sp. HJSM1_2; assembly: GCF_049316285.1. Lineage (NCBI taxonomy): Bacteria > Pseudomonadati > Pseudomonadota > Betaproteobacteria > Burkholderiales > Comamonadaceae > Variovorax > Variovorax sp. HJSM1_2. The sequence continues at coordinate 152,822 of NZ_JBMOXA010000005.1, forward strand.
TCGCCGCAGCTTATTACAACCAACCGTCTGAAGCCTTGTCGGTGCTGGCGGTGACCGGCACCAATGGCAAAACCTCCACCAGTTGGTGGTTGGCTCAGATGCTCTCGAAAGTAGAGCTGCCTGCGCCCATTCCGTGTGCGGTCATGGGCACTTTGGGGATTGGCATTCCGCCCGATGTGGTGGCCACCGGGCTGACCACGCCCAATCCCGTGCAACTGCAGCAGCAGTTCCGCCGTTTTGTGGACGAAGGCATCAGCGCCTGCGCCATCGAAGCCTCGTCCATCGGCATTGCCGAGCGCCGCTTGGATGGCACGAAGATCCGCGTCGCCATCTTCACCAATTTCACACAAGACCACCTCGACTACCACGGCAGCATGGCCGCCTACTGGCAGGCCAAGGAAGAGCTGTTCACCTGGCCCGGCCTGCAAGCCGCCGTGCTGAATGTGGACGACGTCAAAGGTGAAGCCCTGGCGCAAAAGTTGGCCGATGGCGCCCTGGATGTGTGGACCGTGTCCTGCGAACGCGATGCACGTCTGCGCGCCCTGGACATTGGCTACTCCGCGCTTGGCCTGCGCTTCACGCTTGCCGAGGGCGATGAGCGCCACCTGGTCGACACCCCGCTGATAGGCCTCTACAACGTGGCCAACATGCTGGGTGTGATGGCAGCCATGCGTGCGCTGGGTGTGCCCCTGGCCGAGGTGGTGCGGGTATGCGCCTTTGCCACGCCCGTGCCCGGCCGCATGGATTGCCTGAGCGAATTGGGCCAGCCCCTGGTGGCGATTGACTACGCCCACACGCCCGACGCGCTAGACAAGGCCCTGCAGGCCCTGCGCCCCATGGCCAAGGCGCGCGGCGGCAAGCTGTGGTGTGTGTTTGGTTGTGGTGGCGACCGCGATCCGGCCAAGCGCCCGCTGATGGCGGCCGTGGCCGAAAAACAAAGCGATGTGCTGGTGGTGACCAGCGACAACCCGCGCAGTGAGCGGCCCGAGGCCATCATCAGCCAGATCCTGCTCGGCGTGTGCAACCGCGCAGGTGTGCAGGTGCAGGCCGATCGTGCGTTGGCCATTGCCGAGACTCTGGCCCAGGCCGATGCACGCGACGTGGTGCTGCTGGCTGGCAAAGGCCACGAAGCCACACAAGAAATTGCAGGCGTGAAACACGTTTTTTCCGATAAATCCCACGCGCAGGCTGCTCTTGAGCGCCGCGCCGTTTTGAAAACAGGTGCTTCGGCATGAGCGCCACCATCATGATGACCCTGGAGCAGGCCTTGGCCTGGCTCCCCGGCGGCCGCCTGTTCGGCGCCGCCGACACGCCTATCAAGCGTGTACATACCGATACCCGTAGCCTGCAGCCCGGCGACCTGTTTGTGGCGCTGCACGGCGAACGTTTTGACGCCAACGACATGTTGGCCCAGGCCAAGGCCAGTGGTGCCGTGGCGGCCTTGTGCCACCCTGGCGCCAGTGGCGGTTTTGCCCAGCACGGCCTGCCGTGTATCGAGGTGGCCGATACCTTGGCTGCACTCGGCGCCTTAGGCACGGCCTGGCGCGCACAGTTCACGCTGCCGCTGATCGCCGTGACCGGCAGCAACGGCAAAACCACGGTGACGCAAATGATTGCGGCCATACTGCGCGCGGCTGTGGATGGTGAGGCCGACGCCTCGCTCGCCACCCAGGGCAACTACAACAACGACATTGGTGTGCCACTCACGCTGCTGCGCCTGCGTGCCAGCCACAAGCTCGCGGTGGTCGAACTGGGCATGAACCACCCCGGCGAAATCGCCAAGCTGGCCGCGATGGCCAGGCCCACGGTGGCGCTGGTGAACAACGCCCAGCGCGAACACATGGAGTTCATGGCCACGGTGGAAGCCGTGGCGCAGGAGAACGGCGAAGTGTTCGCCGCCTTGCCAGCCGATGGTGTGGCCGTGTTTCCGGCCGATGAGCCCTACTGCGAACTGTGGCGTGGCCTGGCTGCGGGCCGTCGCTGCAGCACCTTTGCCTGGGACAACAGCGCACATGTGGGCGCCGATGTTTCGGCGGCGGGCAAGCCGGTCTGGGAACACAGCGCCTGGCAGGCCGCGGCGCACACGCCCGCTGGTGCGTTGCTGCTGACACTGCACATCGCCGGCCAACACAACGTGAAGAATGCCTTGGCGGCCACCGCTTGTGCCTTGGCGGCGGGTGTGCCGCTGGAGGCCATTGGCCGTGGCCTGGCGGCGTTCGAGCCGGTCAAGGGCCGTTCACGTGCGTTGCCCGTGGCGTGGCAGGGCCGCGCCATCACCCTGGTGGATGACAGCTACAACGCCAACCCCGATTCGGTGCTGGCCGCCATAGACGTGTTGGCTGCATTGCCCGGCCCACGCCTGCTGGTGCTGGGCGACATGGGCGAAGTGGGTGACCAGGGGCCGCAGTTCCATACCGAGATGGGCCTGCGCGCGCGCGAAGTCGGCATCGAACATGTGTTCACGCTGGGTGAGCTGGCGCTACACGTGGCCAGCAGTTTTGGCGCTGGCCAGCATTTTGAAAACATCGACGCGCTGAATGCCGCCGTGCGCGCGATGTTGCCCGAGGTTGCGAGTATTTTGGTCAAAGGCTCTCGTTTTATGCAGATGCCACGCGTGGTCGAGTTTGTGCAATCCCAAACCCAGCCCAATACGCTCCCCGCATCTGCCACAACAACAAAAATGAAGGAGCCGCCCCATGCTGCTTAGCCTGGCCCAATGGCTGCAAACCCTGTCGCCCGAGTTCGGGTTTTTTCGCGTTTTCCAGTACCTGACTTTCCGCGCGGTGATGGCCGCCATGACGGCGCTGCTCATCGGTGTGCTCGCCGGCCCGTTTGTGATTCGCAAGCTGGCCGAACTCAAAGTCGGCCAGCCTATCCGTGGTTATGGCATGGAAACCCACCTCGCCAAACAAGGCACACCCACCATGGGCGGGGTGCTGATTCTGCTGACCATTGCCATCTCCACCTTGTTGTGGTTTGACCTGACCAACCGCTTTGTCTGGATCACCATGTTGGTGACCTTTGGCTTCGGCGCCATTGGCTGGGTGGACGACTGGAGAAAGGTGGTCAACAAAGACCCCGAGGGCATGCGCTCGCGCGAAAAATACTTCTGGCAATCACTCATCGGCCTGTTGGCCGCTTTGTATTTGGTGTTCAGCATTTCCGAGAACTCCAACTGGCGCGTGATGGAGCTTTTCTTCAGCTGGGTGCAGTCGGGCTTTGATGTGAACCTGCCGCCCAAGGCCGGCCTGCAAGTGCCGTTCTTCAAGGAAGTGACCTACCCGCTGGGTGTGCTCGGTTTTGTGATCATGACCTACCTGGTCATCGTCGGCTCCAGCAATGCGGTGAACCTGACCGACGGTCTGGACGGCCTGGCCATCATGCCGGTGGTGATGGTGGGCTCGGCCCTGGGTGTGTTTGCCTACATCAGCGGCAGCGCGGTGTTTTCGCGCTACCTGTTCTTTCCGCACATTCCGGGCGCTGGCGAGTTGCTGGTGTTCTGTGCCGCCATGGCCGGTGCCGGCCTGGCCTTCCTGTGGTTCAACGCCTATCCGGCGCAGGTGTTCATGGGCGACGTGGGCGCGCTGGCGCTGGGCGGCGCCTTGGGCACCATCGCCGTCATCGTGCGCCAGGAAATTGTGCTGGCCATCATGGGCGGCATCTTTGTGGTGGAAGCCTTGTCGGTGATGCTGCAGGTGAGCTACTTCAAATACACCAAGAAGCGTTTTGGCACAGGCCGGCGTCTGTTCAAGATGGCGCCGCTGCACCACCATTTTGAGAAGAGCGGCTGGAAAGAAACCCAGGTGGTGGTGCGCTTCTGGATCATCACCATGTTGTTGTGCCTCATCGGCCTGTCGACCTTGAAGTTGCGCTGATCACATGCTGCACCTCAAAGACCTCCACGTTCTGATCCTCGGCCTGGGCGCGTCTGGCCTGGCGATGGCACGCTGGTGCGCGCGCCATGAGGCGGTGGTCACCGTGGCCGATACCCGTGAAGCCCCGCCGCAGTTGGCCGCTTTGCAGCGCGACGTGCCGGGTGCGCAGTTTGTCGGTGGCGCGTTTAGCGCTGCCTTGGTGGAAGCCACGCCGATCCGCGCGGTCTACCGTTCACCCGGCCTCACGCCGCAAACGCTGGCCCCTGTGATGGACGCGGCGCGTGCCATGGGCCTGGTGTTGGGCGGTGAGCTGGATTTGTTCAGCCAGGCGCTCCGCGACCTGACCCTGCAGAGCCAGGAAATCCTCGCCGCGCAAGCTGCCGCAGAGGCTGCAGCCGCAGCCGAGTCCGCTGACGAGGCAGTCGTGGAGGCTGCGCCGGTCGCACAAGCGGTGACTGAAGACGTCGCTGAAGATGCGGCCGAAGACGCCCCGGCCGAAGCCGAACTCAAAGACAGCTTTGATGCCGACGAACCGCTGATCACCCTGCGTGCACCCGAACCCGTGCCCGTAGGCTACCAGCCCGTGGTGCTGGCCATCACCGGCACCAACGGCAAAACCACCGTGACCTCACTCACCGGGCAACTGGTGGAGCGTGCCGGCAAAACCGTGGCGGTGGCCGGCAACATCGGCCCCACGCTGCTCGACACGCTGAGCGAACACCTGGACAAGACCCCCGACCTGTGCCAAATGCCACAGGTCTGGGTGCTGGAGCTGTCGAGCTTTCAGCTCGACGCGTCGAACCAGTTCGAGCCCACGGCCGCCACGGTGCTGAATCTTTCGCAAGACCACCTCGACTGGCACGGCAGCATGGAGGCCTATGCGGCCGCCAAGGCACGTGTGTTCGGCCGCAACGGTTTGATGCTGTTGAACCGCGACGATGCGGCGGTGATGGCCATGCTGCCACCGCCCGTGCGGGTGAAGCTGCAAAAGCCGCAGCTGCGTGCACATGTGACCTTCGGCGCCGACATGCCACAACGTCCCGGCGACTTCGGCCTGGAAATCATGAACGGCATGACCTGGCTGGTGCGTGCGCTGGAGGCCGATGAAACCAAACGCAAACGCAACGAGGCCGCAGAAGACCTGCACATCCAGCGCCTGATGCCCGCCGATGCGCTGCGCATCCGCGGCCGTCACAACGCCGTCAACGCCTTGTCGGCGCTGGCGCTGGCGGTATCCGCCGGCTGTGCACTCGCGCCCATGTTATTTGGCCTGCGTGAATACCACGGCGAACCCCACCGCGTGGAGTCCATCGCGCTGGTCGGTGATGTGGAATATTTTGACGACAGCAAGGGCACAAACGTGGGCGCCACGGTGGCGGCCATGAACGGCCTGGGCGCCGAGCGCCGCGTGGTGCTGATTCTCGGGGGAGACGGCAAGGGGCAGGACTTCAGCCCGCTGGCCGAGCCCGTGGCGCGTTATGCACGCGCGGTGGTGCTCATAGGCCGCGATGCGCCGCAGATTCGCGCTGCGCTGGAGGGCACGGGTGTGTCGCTGCAAGATGCCGGTGGCAGCCCCGAATCCATGGCGCAAGCCGTGAAGCTGGCGGCCCAGCGCGCGCAGCCGGGCGATGCCGTGCTGATGTCGCCGGCCTGCGCCAGCTTCGACATGTTCGACAACTACGAGCACCGCGCCAGGATGTTTGTGGCGGCGGTGCAGGCGTTGCAGGACCACGATGCCCTGGGCACGGATGACGAAGGGCGTCACGCATGAGCCTGTTCTCGTCACTGCAGTGGCCGACTTGGTTCAAGGGCTTGCCCAAGACGGCGGCCGATGCCTTGCCCGTGCGTTTGGGGGCTAGCGGTTTCTCGCGTATGCCGAGCAAGCCGGTGCTGGTCAAAGGTTTCGATCAGCCGCTGCTGTGGGTCACCGTAGCCCTGTTGGCATGGGGCCTGGTGATGGTCTATTCGGCCTCCATTGCCATGCCGGACAACCCACGCTTCGCCAACTACGCCCACACCCACTTCCTGGTGCGCCACATGATTGCGATTGTGGTGGCGTTTCTGTTTGGCTTGCTGGCATTTCAGGTGCCGCTGCAAACCTGGGAGCGCTGGGCGCCGTGGTTGTTTGTGTTTGCGCTGGTGCTGCTGATCATGGTGCTGATTCCGTTCATCGGCAAAGGGGTCAACGGGGCACGCCGCTGGATCTCGCTAGGCGTGATGAACTTTCAGCCGTCGGAGCTGGCCAAGCTGGCGATCCTGTTTTATGCCGCCAACTACATGGTGCGCAAGATGGACGTGAAGGAGAACTTCTTCCGCGCCGTGATGCCCATGGGTGTGGCCGTGGCCGTGGTGGGTGTGCTGCTGCTGGCCGAGCCCGACATGGGCGCCTTCATGGTGATCGCGGTGATCGCCATGGGCATTCTGTTCCTGGGCGGCGTGAACGCACGTATGTTCTTCCTGATTGCAACCATTCTGGTGGTGGCCTTTGGTTTGATGATTGCGCTGAGCGATTGGCGCCGCGAGCGTATCTTTGCCTACCTCGACCCCTGGGGCGAGAAATACGCGCTGGGCAAGGGCTACCAGCTCTCGCACTCGCTGATCGCCATTGGCCGAGGCGAAATTTTTGGCGTGGGCCTGGGTGGCAGTGTCGAAAAACTGCACTGGTTGCCCGAAGCGCACACCGACTTCCTGCTCGCCGTGATCGGCGAAGAGTTCGGCCTGATGGGGGTGGTCTGTGTGATAGGCCTGTTCTTCTGGCTCACGCGCCGCCTGATGCACATCGGCCGCCAGGCCATCGCGCTGGACCGTGTGTTTGCCGGGCTGGTGGCGCAGGGTGTGGGTGTGTGGATGGGCTTCCAGACCTTCATCAACATGGGCGTGAACCTGGGCGCACTGCCGACCAAGGGGCTGACGCTGCCACTGATGAGTTTTGGCGGTTCGGCGATATTGATGAACGTGGTGGCGATTGCTGTTGTTCTCCGGGTGGACTATGAGAACAGACAGTTGATGCATGGGGGCAGGGTATGACGAGCAAGCAACCCTGCGCCTTGATCATGGCTGGCGGCACTGGCGGCCACATCTTCCCCGGCCTGGCCGTGGCCGAGACACTGCGCGCACGCGGCTGGCGTGTGCACTGGCTGGGTGTGCCCGGCAGCATGGAAAGCCAACTTGTGCCGCCGCGCGGTTTTGCGTTCGAGCCGGTCAACTTCTCCGGTGTGCGTGGCAAGGGTGCCATGACGCTGGCGCTGCTGCCGCTGCGCCTGTTGCGCGCCTTCTGGCAAAGCCTGAAGGTGGTGCGCCGGGTGCGGCCCGATGTGGTGGTGGGCCTGGGCGGCTACATCGCTTTTCCCGGCGGCATGATGGGTGTGCTGATGCAAAAGCCCTTGGTGCTGCACGAGCAGAACTCGGTGGCCGGCATGGTCAACAAAGCGCTGGCGGCGGTGGCCGACCGGGTGTTCACGGCCTTTCCCAATGCCTTGCCCAAAGCGCAGTGGGTGGGCAACCCGCTGCGCGAGGCGTTTTTGCACCAGTCCGACCCTGTGACACGTTTCACCGGCCGCAGCGGCCCGTTGAAGGTGCTGGTGGTGGGCGGTAGCCTGGGCGCGCGTGCGCTCAACGAAGTGGTGCCACAGGCCTTGGCCTTGATCCCGGCCGACCAGCGTCCGCTGGTGGTTCACCAAAGCGGCGCCAAACAACTCGAAGCCTTGCGCGCCAACTATGCGGCGGCGGGTGTTGATGCCGAATTAACCGCGTTCATCGACGACACGGCCAAAGCCTATGCCGAGGCCGACCTGGTGATCTGCCGCGCCGGTGCCAGCACCGTGACCGAACTGGCGGCCGTGGGCGCCGCGGCCTTGTTTGTGCCTTTCCCGGCCGCAGTCGACGACCACCAGACCACCAACGCCCAGTTCCTGGTGGGCCACGGCGCCGGCTGGCTGGTGCAGCAATCGGCGCTGACGGCCGAATGCCTGGCTGAAAAGCTGCAAAAAATAGAGCGGCCGGCGCTGTTGCGCTGTGCCTTGGAAGCTAAAAAGATGCAAAAACTCGGCGCCGCAGAAGCGGTGGCCGATGCCTGCGCTGCGCTGGTGGCTGGTGATCAAGCCGCTGTGGCCGCGCAGGTGAAGACTGGAGACACCCCATGAAACACGCCATTCGACACATCCACTTCGTGGGCATTGGCGGCATAGGCATGAGCGGCATTGCCGAAGTGCTGTTTAACCTGGGCTACGTGATTTCGGGCTCCGACCTGGCCGACAGCGCCACGCTGCGCCGCCTGAACAGCCTGGGCATCACCACCACCATAGGCCATGCGGCAGAGAACGTGGCAGCGGCCGACGCCGTGGTCACCAGCACGGCGGTGAAGGCCGACAACCCCGAAGTGCTGATGGCGCGCGAGAAACATATTCCGGTCGTGCCACGCGCGCTGATGCTGGCCGAGCTGATGCGCCTGAAGCAGGGCATTGCCATTGCCGGCACCCACGGCAAAACCACCACCACCAGCCTGGTGGCGAGTGTGCTGGCCGAGGCCGGGTTGGACCCGACCTACGTGATTGGCGGGCGGCTGAACAGCGCCGGCGCCAACGCCAGGCTGGGCAGCGGCGACTACATCGTGGTCGAGGCCGACGAATCCGACGCCTCGTTCCTGAACCTGTTGCCGGTGATGGCGGTGGTGACCAACATCGACGCCGACCACATGGAAACCTATGGCCATGACTTCGGCAATCTGAAGAAGGCGTTTGTTGACTTCCTGCACCGCATGCCGTTCTACGGCACGGCGGTGTTGTGCATAGACGATGCGGCGGTGCGCGAGATCGTGCCGCAAGTCACCTGCCCGGTCACCAGCTACGGCTTTGACGAAGCCGCCCAGGTGCGCGCCATCAATGTGCGCGCCGTCGGCGGTCAAATGCACTTCACGGTGCAGCGGCGCAATGGTGTCACGCTGCCCGATCTGGACGTGGTGCTGAACCTCGCCGGTCGGCACAACGTGCTGAATGCCTTGTCGGCCATCGCCATCGCGGTGGAGCTGAACGTGCCCGATGCGGCGGTACAAAAAGCCCTGGCCGAGTTCCGTGGCGTGGGCCGGCGCTTCCAGCCTTATGGCGAGGTGCCGGCGGTCGATGGCGGCAGCTTCACGGTGATCGACGACTATGGCCACCACCCGGTGGAGATGGCCGCCACGCTGGCCGCCGCACGCGGGGCCTTCCCTGGGCGGCGCCTGGTACTGGCATTCCAGCCGCACCGCTACAGCCGCACACGCGACTGTTTTGAAGATTTTGTGAAAGTCATTGGCGACGCCGATGTGGTGCTGCTGTCCGAGGTCTACCCCGCTGGCGAGGCGCCGATTGTGGCCGCCGATGGCCGCGCCTTGACACGTGCGCTGCGTGTGGCGGGCAAGGTGGAGCCGGTGTTTGTCGACGACATCGCGGCCATGCCGCAAGCGATTGCGGAGAACGCGCGCGCGGGCGACGTGGTGTTGTGCATGGGCGCGGGCTCGATTGGCGCCGTGGCCGGCAAAGTGGTTGAGATGCTATCGAAAGTAGAGCTATCTACGCAGAAGGGTGGGGCGGTATGAGCCAAAACGGCTTGAATCTGGGCAAGGTGGCGGTGCTGATGGGCGGGTTTTCTGCCGAGCGCGAGGTGTCGCTGATGTCGGGCAACGGCGTGCTGCAGGCCTTGCGCAGCCGGGGTGTGGACGCACACGCGTTCGACCCCTCAGAGCGTGATCTGACCGAGCTCAAGCGTGACGGTTTTGCGCGCTGCTTCATCGCGCTGCATGGCCGCTTTGGTGAAGACGGCACGGTGCAGGGCGCCCTGGAGTTGCTCGGCATTCCCTACACCGGCTCGGGTGTGATGGCCTCCAGCATCGCCATTGACAAGGTCATGACCAAGCGCATCTGGCGCGCCGACGGGCTGCGTACGCCGGGCTGGTTTGAAGTCAACAGCGCCGAGGCGACGCGCCAGGCCTTTGCCGCGTTGGGTGTGCCCATGATTGTGAAGCCCGCGCGTGAAGGTTCCACCATAGGCCTGACCAAGGTCTACACCGCCGAGCAATGCGCCGAAGCCTACCGCCTGGCCGCGCAGCACGACGATCTGGTGTTGTGTGAGCAGTTCATACGCGGCGACGAAGTCACCTGCCCCATCCTCGGCACCGGGGCTTCTGCGCGCGTGTTGCCGGTGATACGCATCGTGGCGCCCGAAGGCAACTACGACTACAACAACAAGTACTTTACCGACGACACCCAATACCTGGTGCCCGCCGGTCTGCCGGAAGGCGAAGAAGAAGCCATTCAAGAGCTGGTGCACAAGGCCTATCTGTCGCTGGGCTGCCGTGGCTGGGCGCGTGCCGACGTGATGATTGACGCCAGCACCCGCCAGCCCTACCTGCTGGAGATCAATACCTCTCCCGGCATGACAGGCCACTCGCTGGTGCCCATGTCGGCGCGTGCGGCCGGCATCTCCTACGAAGAACTGTGTGTGCAACTGCTGCAGGGGGCGACGCGCGACTATCTCGACCACCTGGACCACGCCGCTCCCGCCGCTGGAGGCGCCGCCGCATGAGAAAACCACTGGCCATGCCTGTCGACGTCAAGCTCATGAACATGACCGCTTCGGTCCTGTTTGTGGGCATGGCCGTCGCGCTGCTGGCCAGTGTGTTGTGGTGGGGTCTGCGCCAGCCGGTGTTTGCGATTCGCGGCATCTCGGTGCTGGGCGATGTCACACACAACAACGTGGTGACGCTCAACGCCAACGTGGGCGCCAAGCTGCGCGGCAACTTCTTCACCGTGGACCTGATGGAGGTGAAAAGCGCTTTCGAGTCCGTGCCCTGGGTGCGCCGCGCCGAAGTGCGCCGTGAGTTCCCCAACCGCTTGCGCGTGGTGCTGCAGGAGCACCAGGCCGCCGCCTTCTGGGGGCCGGATGGCGAGTCCAAGCTGTTGAACAACTACGGCGAGATTTTTGAAGCCAACGTGGATGAAGCCGGCCGCGAAGACCTGCCGCACCTCAACGGTCCCATAGACGAGGCGGGCCAGGTGCTGGGCATGTACCGCACGTTGGTGCCGCTGTTCGAGCCGCTGGACGCCACGCTGGAAGACCTGAGTCTGAGCAACCGTGGCGGTTGGCTGGCCAAGACCGAAAGCGGCGCCGAGATCGAACTTGGCCGGGGCAATGCCGACGACGTGGTGCGCCGCCTGCAAAGATTTTTAAGCACGGTGACCCAGGTCACCAGCCAGTATGGCCGGACCCTAGACGCAGTAGAGCGGGCCGACCTGCGCTACGACGAGGGTTATGCGCTGCGCATGAATGGTGTGACCACGGTGACCTCACCGTTGCCCACACCCAGAAAGAAATAAGGGAAACAGGAAGGCTGTATGGCAAAAGAGTACAAAGATCTGGTGGTCGGCCTCGACATCGGCACCGCTAAAGTCATGGTGGTGGTGGCCGAGGTCATGTCGGGTGGCGAGCTCAAGCTGGCCGGCTTTGGCGTGGCCCCCAGCAACGGGCTCAAGCGTGGCGTGGTGGTCAACATCGACGCCACGGTACAGAGCATCCAGCTGGCGCTCAAAGAGGCCGAGCTGATGGCCGACTGCAAGATCTCGCATGTCTACACCGGCATCACCGGCAGTCATGTGCGCGGCATCAATTCCAGCGGCATGGTGGCGGTGAAAGACCGCGAGGTCACCGCCGCCGACGTGGCGCGTGTGGTCGAAACCGCCAAGGCCATCAACATCTCCACCGACCAGCGCCTGCTGCTGGTCGAGCCGCAGGAGTTTGTGATCGACGGTCAGGACGTGAAAGAGCCGATAGGCATGAGCGGCATACGCCTGGAAGCCAAGGTGCACATCGTCACCGGCGCGCAAAGTGCTGCGGAAAACATCATCAAGTGTGTGCGCCGCTGCGGTCTGGACGTGGACCAGCTGATGCTGAACCCGCTGGCCTCCAGCCTCTCGGTCTTGACGGCCGACGAACGCGAGCTGGGTGTGGCCCTGGTGGACATTGGCGCGGGCACCACCGATGTGGCGGTGTTCACCAATGGCGCCATACGCCACACGGCGGTGATCCCGATTGCCGGCGATTTGATCACCAGCGACATCGCGATGGCGCTAAGGACTCCGACCAAAGATGCCGAAGACATCAAGGTGGAGAACGGCTGCGCCAAGCAACTGCTGGCTGATCCGGACGCGCAGGTGGAAGTGCCCGGCCTGGGCGACCGTGGCCCGCGCATGTTGAGCCGACAAGCCTTGGCCGGTGTGATCGAACCACGGGTCGAAGAGATTTATTCGCTGGTGCACCAGGTGATCCGCGAGTCGGGCTACGAGGAAGTGTTGTCCTCGGGCATCGTGCTCACCGGTGGCAGCGCGGTGATGCCGGGCATGGTGGAGCTGGGCGAAGACATCTTCTTGAAGCCGGTGCGCCGTGGCCTGCCCAAGTATTCCGGTGCCCTGTCCGACATGGTGGGCCAGCCACGTGCTGCCACCGTCATGGGTCTGCTGGAGGAGGCGCGTATTGCCCGTCTGCGTGGTTTCAAGGTGGCGCAGAAAAATGGTTCCATGAAAACGGCGGTGGGCCGTGTCAAAGACTGGTTTATCGGGAACTTCTGATGCATGCTGTGTGTTTAACCCACTGGTATGCGCGGGGTAGCCCGCAGGGCCCGCCGTCCAGACGATGGCGAAGCTCTTATCCGCCATGGCGCGAGCCGTGTGAGCCTGGTAGGGGCCGATAAAAGAACAACATCACATGCAAGCAACTGCGAAAATTCTGAAAATCTAGGAGAAGAAAAATGCCTATTGAAATGATTGAAGTCGAAGAGTTCAACCTGGGTACACAGATCAAGGTGATCGGCGTGGGCGGCGGTGGCGGCAACGCGGTCGAGCACATGATTGGCTGCTCCGTCCAAGGGGTTGAATTCATCAGCGCCAACACCGATGCCCAGGCCCTGGGCCGCAGCGTCGCGCACAAGACCATTCAATTGGGCCAAAGTGGCCTGGGCGCTGGCAGCAAGCCCGAAAAAGGCCGTGAAGCGGCCGAGCTGGCCGTGGACGACATCCGTGCCGCCATCACCGGCGCACACATGTTGTTCATCACCGCTGGCATGGGCGGCGGCACGGGCACGGGCGCTGCGCCGGTGATTGCCCGCGTGGCCAAGGAGATGGGCATACTGACCGTGGGCGTGATCACCAAGCCGTTCGAGTTCGAAGGCCCCAAGCGCATGGTGAATGCCGACAACGGCCTGACCGAGCTGGAAGCCAACGTCGACTCGCTGATCGTGGTGCTGAACGAAAAGCTGCTCGAAGTGCTGGGCGACGACGTCACACAGGACGAAGCCTTTGCACACGCCAACGACGTGCTGAAGAACGCTGTCGGCGGCATTGCCGAAATCATCAACGTGCCGGGTCACGTGAACGTCGACTTTGAAGACGTGCGCACGGTGATGGGCGAGCCCGGCAAGGCGATGATGGGCACGGCGGTCGCCGACGGTCCAGATCGCGCACGTATCGCCGCCGAACAGGCCGTGGCCTGCCCGCTGCTGGAAGGCATCGATCTGTCTGGCGCCAAGGGGGTGCTGGTGTTGATCTCGGCCGCCAAGGGTTCGCTGAAGTTGAGCGAGTCGCGCCTGGCCATGAACACCATCCGTGCCTACGCTTCGCCAGATGCACACGTGATCTACGGCACGGCCTACGACGACAACCTGGGCGACCAGATCCGCGTGACCGTGGTCGCCACGGGCCTGAGCCGCCAAGGTGCGCGCCGCAATGCGCCTCCGCTGCAAGTGGTGCAACGCACGGGTACCGACAACGTGGGCTTCCAGTTGCCACAAGGTGGCGGCATGGGTGCTACCGGCGGCCTGGGCGCCATGGGTGGTGCCGGTGGCGTGGGTGGCTCGCAGCCCGACTATGAGTCGCTGCGTGGCCCAGCGGTGTGGCGTACGCCTAACCGCACACAAGCCAGCGCACGTGTCGATGCCTTGTCGTCTGGCGGCATGGACGACTACGAAATCCCGGCCTTCCTGCGCAAGCAAGCCGACTAAGGCCTGAGCAAGGGTTAAAAGCCCCTAAAGCCTACCGCTGCCTGGCTCTGCCTATGGTGGTGGTAGGCTTTTTTCATGACCTTGTCGTATGGATGTGATTGGTCCGCATTTAAAATCGCAGCATGCTCCAGCAACGTACTCTCAAGTCTTTGACCAGCGCCATCGGCGTCGGCATGCACAGTGGCCAACGGGTCGAGTTGACGTTGCGCCCGGCCGCACCCGACACCGGCATCGTCTTCCGCCGCGTCGACCTGCCCGAGCCGGTGGACATTCCGATTTCAGCCATGGCGGTGAGCGACACCCGCATGGCCTCGACCATTGCCACCGGCAACGCCAAGGTGCACACGGTGGAGCATTTGATGTCGGCCTGCGCGGGCCTGGGCATAGACAACCTGTACATAGACATCAACGCCGAAGAAGTGCCGATCCTGGATGGCTCGGCTTCGTCGTTTGTGTTTTTGCTGTCCAACGCGGGCATTGAATTACAACGCGCGCCGCGCCGCTTCATCCGCGTGACCCAGCCGGTGGAAGTGCGCGAAGGCGAGGGCGCCAACCTCAAATGGGCGCGGCTAGACCCCTACCACGGCTACAAGCTCAGCTTCGAGATCGACTTTTCGCACCCGGCGGTCGATTCCACGGGCCAGCGCGTCGAGTTCGACATGGGCGAAAACTCTTACTCGCGCGACATTGCGCGGGCACGCACCTTCGGCTTCACCAAGGATGTGGAAATGCTGCGCGCCAACGGCCTGGCACTGGGCGGCGGGCTGGACAACGCCATCGTGATGGACGACTACAAGGTTCTCAATTCCGACGGCCTGCGTTACGACGACGAGTTCGTCAAACACAAGATACTCGACGCGATTGGCGATCTGTACCTGATTGGCAAGCCGCTGCTCGCGGCCTACAGCGCCTTCCGCTCGGGCCATGCGTTGAACAACCTGCTGCTGCGCGAGCTGCTGGCACACCCCGAGGCGTACGAGATCGTCACCTTTGACGACGAACGCCAGGCGCCCAAGGGCTTTGCCCAGTTGGCGCGCGCCTGGTAAGCGCTTACAGCATGCTGCTGTTCCGCTGGTTGATCATGCTGTGCCTGCTGGGCGCGGCCGTGTGTTTTGCGTTCTACGCTGGCACCGGGCAGGAGCGCTACAAACGCTTAGGCTGGATTACGCTGAAGTGGACACTGCTGGCCGCGGCCGGTTTCTTCATCGTGCTGATTCTCGAACGCGTCGCCTGACACGGCGATTCAAACCGCTGGCGCCACCGCGCCGCGACGGTCAATCTTGCGGCTGAGCACGATGGAGGTTTGGGTGTGGTTCACCCCGTCGATCAAGCCTATGCGGTCGAGCAGGCCATCCAATTGCTCATGCGTTTCGCAGCGCAAAAACACCAGGTAATCAAACGGCCCGCTCACGGCTGAAGCCTCTTCCACCTCGGGCATTTGCTGCAGTGCGCGTAATACCGCCGCCGTGGTTTTGGGCTGGATGCTGAGCCCGCAATAGGCACGCACCGCAGCCCCCTCGAGCCGCGTGCCCAAGCGCAAGCCATAACCCGCCACCACGCCTTCACGCTCCAGCCGTGCCAAACGCGCCACTACGGTGGTGCGCGCCAGATGCAGCTTGCGCGCGAGTGTGGCGGTGGGTTCACGTGCGTTGGCTTGCAGCAGGCTGAGCAGGCGGCGGTCGGTGTCGTCAAGTGTTGTAGACATGGCGGGCTCGCATCGTTGGTTAGTTCGAGTGTTAGTTTCGCCGTTTTGGCGATTTATTGACAACTTTTTGACGGTCTAGTTGCTACAAATTGACAGAAATTTTTCCTACGATGGCTTACCGATTTACCCATTCGCTGGAGCCCGCCATGACCACCAATCCCAACCCAAACCTGAACGTTGCTGCCCGCCCCATCACCATCCTAGGCGCGGGCCATATCGGTTTTGCCTTGGCGTTGATGCTGCGCCGTGCCGGTGGCTACAGCGTGCGGGTCGCCGACCATGACCCGCAGCGCCTGCAAGTGCTGCACGAGCTGGGGTTCGAGGTCTGCCTGATCCAGGGCGCCGCCGACACCCATGTTGCCATCGCACACCAGTACGCCGTGCTGAATGCGCTGCCATTCCACAAGGCCGTGAGCGTGGCGCAAATGTGTGTCGCCGCAGGTGTGCACTATTTCGACCTGACCGAAGACGTGCGCAGTACCCAGGCGATTCAGGCGCTGGCGGTCGATGCCCACAGTGTGTTGATGCCGCAGTGTGGCCTGGCGCCGGGCTTTATCGGTGTGCTGGGCCACGACCTGGCAAAGCGTTTTGACAGCGTCGACAGCTTGCGCCTGCGCGTCGGTGCCTTGCCGCGTTACCCCAGCAACCGCCTGGGCTACAACCTCACCTGGAGCACCGAGGGCCTGATCAACGAATACTGCAACCCCTGCGAGGCCTTGGTGGACGGCGTGCCACAACAAGTGCCTGCGTTGGAGGGGCTGGAGACCTTCGCCATCGACGGCATGGCCTACGAAGCCTTCAACACCTCGGGCGGTCTGGGCACGCTGACCCACACGCTGCAAGGCCGTGCTCGCCATGTGGACTACAAGTCGATCCGTTATCCCGGCCACCACGCGGTGATGAAGCTGTTGCTGCAGGACCTTCGCTTGGCCGAAAAACGTGGCCTGCTCAAAGACATTCTGGAAGGCGCTCTGCCCGGCACCGACCAGGATGTGGTGTTGGTATTTGCCACGGCCACCGGCCGGCGTGAGGGCCGCTGGCTGCAGGAGTCGTATGCGGTGCGTGTGCTCGGGGATATGGTAGAGGGGCAAAGACTCAGTGCCATCCAGCGCACGACTGCCGCTGGCATGTGTGTCGCCCTTGACCTGGTGGCCCAGGGCCAATTGCCGCAGGCCGGTTTTATTGGCCAGGAACAAATCGGCTTGGGCGACTTTTTGGCGAATCGCTTTGGCCGGACGATGGCGGGCGAAAGCGCGCTGGATGCGCTTTACCCCGGGATTGACGCGCCAGCTAAGGGGCTAACGCAGGCACAAGTGGGCGATCTTCAAAACACAGCCGCCGTCTTGAGGTGATGGGTTGCGGCGACGCCTGTGTTTTAACGCGCCAGCTGTTTGTCGGCCTTGCGCGCCTGCTTGATCTGGTACATCGCGGCATCGGCGGCTTTGAGCGCCTGCGCCGCATCCTGGGTGCCGGGGGCGACGGCCCACACACCCACACTCGCACCTTGGTAATGCAGTTGCAGGCGGCCCAGGCTGTATTCACCCACGGTCGCTTGGAACACACGCTTCTGAAACGCCTGCTCGGCTGCCGGCTGCGGGCCTGGTTGTTCCGGTCCCAGTCCCACGACGACAAATTCGTCGCCACCCAGTCGAGCCGCCAGATCATCGACGCGCAGCACGGCACGCAAGCGGTCGGCCAGCGCGATGAGAAACAGATCGCCTATGTCGTGACCATGGGTGTCGTTGATGGTCTTGAACCCATCCAGATCGACAAACGCCACCAGCACCGAGATGCCGCGCCGTTTGCCCTGCGCCAGCAGACGGGTCAGCTCCTGCTGCAAGGCCCGCCGGTTGGCGAGCTGGGTCAACGGGTCGGTTGTGGCGTAGGCCGTCAGACGCGCATTCGCCTGGAGCAGCTTTTGCAGCAATTGTTCCCGCTCCACCTGCTGGGCAATCAAGGTGGCAAATAGCGAGAGTATGTGTTGTGCCTGCGGCGACAACTCATGCCGGTCGGAACTGGCGGCGCACAAGGTGCCATAAAGCGCACCGTCGGCCAGGTGTACGGGCGTACTCAAATAGGTCTGGATGTGCAGTGCACGTGCGGCCTCGGAATCGCCCCAGCGCACATCCACGTCATTGGCGAACGGCTGGTTTGAATCCAGGGCGCGTTTGCAGAGTGTGTCTTCCCAGGGCACGGACAGCCCCTCGGGAATCTGCATCTGGCTGACGTTGCGCGCATAGAGAATTTGCTGAACGCTTTGCTGGAGATCTATCGTGGTCAGGTAGGTGGACTCCAGTCCCGTGACCGACTGCAGCATTTCCAGCAGCGGCCGGGTCAAGTCCTCAAGTGTCTTGGCCGACGTGACGGTGACGGATAGATGGTCAAGTAATGGATCCATGGCGCATTATTGCGCGCCCGCGAGCTTGCTTGAAGTCTGTTGCCGCTCGGGTTTTCAGCAAGATCTAGTGGCGACGGTCGCCGTTGCTGTAATCCGGGCCCACACCTGGCAACAAGCTGTCGGGGGCCTTGCCGCTGGCGTTGCGCCAGCCGGCCATTGGGCGCACGGCGATGTGCTGCGTGGGTGTGGCGTGCTGGGCGTCACGCGGTTCCGTATGGGCGCGGTGATGTGTGTGGCGGCGGGTCTGAAAAGTTCTTTCTGGCATGGCGGGCTCCTCTGTCGTCAGTTTGCGCATGTTTTGCGGCATGGCTGTGACGATAGGTGATGCCCCTGGGCGGGTATGCCAGCCTACTCCCAAGTGACGGTAGGCGAAGGCCTACAGTTGCTGCCATGGGTGTAGTTGGTCCCCTCGACAGGAATCGAACCTGTATCTGACGCTTAGGAGGCATCCGTTCTATCCATTGAACTACGAGGAGGAGCGGCGATTGTAGGGGCTCTGCTGGGTGCTTTGCTGTCCCTAGTCGTAGCGCAGCGTGAAGATCAGATCGACCGCGTTGTTGGTTCCGCTTTGGCCGCGCAGCGTGAAGCGTTGCGACAGGTCGTAGAACACATACAAGGTGCCCATGGCGCCGGCCAGGCTGGCTTCATAAGAGATGTAGAAGTTGCGCGAAAAACGCTTGCCCAGCGTGACGGCGCCGGACTTGGTGCCTTCTGCGTTGGTGGTGCTGCCCACGGAGAACTCGTCCAGTCCCAGTCGGCCGGCAAAACCTCCGTCGGTTTGTTTACCGCCGACCACGGCCAGGGCGGCCTGCTGCAGCATGGCCGCCTCAGCGCCACCGGCGGCGGCCGAGCGACCCAGCAGCAACCAGGCCAGGGCCTCGGTGTCGGACAAGGCAGGCGACGAATAGATTCGGATGTTGGGTGCCAAAGCGGTGCCGCTGATCTGCACCCCGACCTTGATGGTGAGATTCGGGCGCAACGCCAGAATGTCCAGCGCGGGGTTGTCGTAGGGGCCGGTGAAGCGGATCACCCCGGTGTCTATGTCCAGCCATTGGCCGTAGGCACGGTATTCGCCGTGATGTGTGCGGATGGCACCCGTGAGTTTGGGCGTGACGCCGTCGCCGGTGAGTTGCACCGCGCCGCGCAGTTCGGTGTTGAGGCCCAGGCCGCGAAGGTGAAAGTCTTCGCCTACGTCGAGTTTGATGTCGAGCACGGGGGTGATCTGGCGCCCCTTGGGTGCGAGCTCCGCCGTCTGCGCGGCGGGGTTGCCGGGGCGCCTAACCACCACGTCGTTATCGAGTTTGGGAACACTTTCTTCGGGCAGGGTGATGCGTGCACTGTCCACCTTCAGGGCACCGTCGAGCCGCAGCTGTGTGTCTTGTAATTTGGCGCCGAGCTGGCCGGAAACGGTGATACGCATGTCCGGCCGGGTGGTCACGCGCAACTGGCGCGCCTGGGCCTGGATGTCCATGGCGGGTTTGCCAGCGGGCCAGCCCACCGTGCCGCGCGCGGTGACATCGCCGCCGCCCGCGCCTTTGAGAATGAAGTTGTCTATGTTCAGGCCATCACCCTGCAAAGTTGCTTGCAGACTGCCGTCGGACAGCTCGACCCCATCCACCACCGAACGCAGCGCCAGGTTCTGCGCGAGCAGCTTGCCGTGGAGTTGCGGCACAGCGCGTGTGCCGGACAGTGTGGCATTGGCTTCGAGGTTGCCACGCATGCGCCAGCCGGGGGGCGCGAGCGCCGACCAATCTGCAATACGCGGCAGCTTGGCCTGGAATTGTCCGGAGACCGGTGCCTGCTCGGGCCAGCTCCATTGCTCGCCCTGTTGGGTGAGCGTTGTGTCGGCGGTGGCGTCCACCTGGCCGGCGTTGACCGTGTCCCAGCGCAGGGCGGCGCGCAAGGCCGGGCCGTCGCTGGTGAGGGTGAGGCGTGCTTCACGGATTTGTGCGCGGATCTGTGGGTGGGCGCCGCCGGGGCTGGTGTCCTCGCCAAGCAGCACGATGTCGCCGCTGGTGCGCTGCACCTGGGCGCGCACGCGCAGTTGCTGGGCCAGCGTGATGTCCCAGTCGCCGCCCAGCATCAGGTCGCTGTGCAAACCGGCTTCGGTGAGGCTGCTGCCTAAGATGGCTTCAACCCAGGCCATGGGCAGGGCTTCGAGCCGGCCCACGCTGTGTAATTGACCCGGCTTGCCTTCGGCCGGATCCCAGCTCAGCAGGGCGGGGCGGGTGTTGCCGCCGGCAATGCGTGCAGGCGGCGTCAGTGCGGCCTGCCCGGCGCCCACACGCCATGCGCCACCGTGGGCCCATTGCAGGGGGATGGCCTGGCGTGTTGCCAATGTCCAGGCGCCAGGTCCGCGCAGCGGCGCTTCTGCGCTGACTTTGAAGCTATTCAGCACGCCTTGCACACCGGCCGGGGTTTGCCCTGCCTGGCCTTGCAGTTGCAGCGCGACACGTTGCGCTGTGGTCGCTGCCTTGGCCGTGAGCTGCAACTCGGCGCTGCTGAGCCGGCCGCGCACGCTGGCTTCGGTGTCGCTGATGCGGATGATGTTGTCGGCCGCGGCGTCGTTCTGCTTGGTAGCGCTGGGCGCATTCGCATTCGGTTGGCGCACATTCAGCTTGGCCACTTGCAGCCGGGCGTCTATGGCCGGGTCGCGCCAGCCGCCGTTCCAACTGGCCTGCAATTGTGCGCCGCCCTCGAGTGCGAGGCCCAGGTTCTTCAGCGCCTCGGGCATGCCGGGTATCTTCTGCAGCCAGCGCAGGCCGGCGTTGGCGTCGGCCAGGTCCAGCTTTAATTGACCATTGCCCTTGGTGGGGCTGATGTCGCCACTGCCCAGCAACTGCAGGCCAGGGGCTTTTAAAGAGACTTCGCCACGCCCGGCTTGCTGGCCGATGTGCCCTTCGCCGCTGGCCTTGAGTTCGGCATCCGCGGTGTTGATTTGCAGCTGCTGCAGCGTGATGGTCTGGTTTGCCCAGCGGCCGCGCGCACTCGCCTGGCGCAGGGTGAAGCCGGCCACGGCCGCCGAGTCTTTGCCTGCGGACGCTAGGTCGGCGTTGAAGTCCACCCCCATGTGTTGGGCTTGCAGACTGCTTTTGGCTGTGAGCTTGCCGTCCAGCCGCGCGGCGGCAATGCTGCTGTGGAGCTGCGCCAGATTGAGGTTGCTGAAGTCCAGCCCCAGGTTCCAGGCAGAGATGTCCTGACTGTTCCATTGGCCCCGGGCCTGGATCTGGCCGCCGCGGCCTTTGCCGTTGCTGTCGTCCGGCACCGTGATGTTCAGTCGGTTGATGAGCACCAGGCCGGCGCGCCATGCGGCCTCAGCGCGCAGTGTGCTCAGCGGCAGGCGTTGTTTGTCCCAGGGGCCGGGTAGCTGGTTGTCCAGGGTGGCCGAGAAATTCCAGGCCGCCGTGATGTCCGTGGGGCTGGCTGAGCTTGCGGCCGGCGCCGGTGTGGCTTGTAGTTTGCCGTTGAGCAGGGTGCGCGGCGCCTCGGGCCAGAACATCGCCAGATCGAGCTGGGCGAAGTCGGCATTGGCTTCTGGCACAGGTTGTGCGGCCCAGGGTTCGAGCACGGCATGGAGCTGGGCGTGTGGGCTGGGTTCGCCTCTGGTCGGTGTTGCGCCCGCTGCTGCCGGTGCGGCGGCCAGCTCGCCGTCGAGCACCAGTTTTGCGAGTGGTCCGGCCAGCTTCACAACGGCATTGAGTTGTGCGCTGCGTTGGTGTGCCAGCGCGGGTGACACCAGGCTGGCTTTGAGCTCGGCGGCCAACTGCATCGGCGCCCGGCCTTGTAGTGTGGCCTGGCCCTGGTATTGGCCGTCGGCCACGGCGAGTTGATCGAGTTGCAGCGCGTGTTGCTGGCCGTCGAAATGGTAGCTGGCGCGCAGGCCGGTGGCCACCAGTGCGGGCGGGCCGGCCCATTCGAGCTGGTCTACGCTGAGTTTTTCTACTGCGAGCTTGCCCGGCAGCAGCAGGGATTCGGGTGGTGGTTCGGGTGTGGCCGGCTTGGGTTTGGGCGCTCGCTGGTCATCGACGCGCAGGCGGTCTACGTGCACCTGGTTCAACTGCAGTTGCCGATCGAGCAGGGCCAGCGGTTGCCAGGCCAGCGATACACCATGGGCCTCGACCGTCAGACCGTCTTGCTGCCACTGCAGCCGGTCGATCTTGCCGCCGTGGCGCAGTGAGCCGGTTGCGCCTTCGGTTTGCAAAGGCAGCTCGGGTTGCCATTGGCGCAGCCAAGCGAGTGTGCTGGGCAGTGAGTTTGGCGTGCCCGCCCACCACCAAAGCCCGGCGCCGGCCGCACCCAGCAGGAGCAGCAGCGTCAGCAGGGCCAGGCCCAGCCAGTAGATCAGGCGCTTGCTCAAAATGTGAACCCCACGGACAAATGCAACCGCACGTCTTTCACCTCAACACCGTAGGCCAGGTCGATTTGTAATGGGCCTATGGGTGAGTGCCAGCGTGCACCGACACCCACGCCGGTTTGCGGGCTGAGATTGCCCAAGCTGTTGGCCACGGCGCCGCTGTCTATGAAGACCGCGCTTTCCCAGTCCGAGGGGCGGCCACCGATGTGGATGGGCCGCTGCCACTCGACGCTGCCCACCGCCATGTAGCGGCCGGCTTCGACGATGCCGGTGGAGGTGGTGACACCGATGGCGCGGTAGCCATAGCCGCGCACCGTGTTGTCACCGCCGGTCAAGAACATCTGGGTCGTGGGCACAGGGGCATCCTGGTCGGCGAACACCGCGCCAGCTTGTGCGCGCAATGCAATGCGGCCTTCGCGCTTGCTCAGCGGAAAAAAGGCTTGTGTGCGCAGCAGTCCGCGCAGAAACGGTTTGGTCTGGCTGCCTATGGTCACGCCGGGGCCGATTTCCACACCCAGCCCCCAGCCGCTGGTGGGGAACACCACGTTGTCGAACTTGCGTGTGGTCCAGCCCCAGGACAGCGTGAAAGCGTCGTTGGTGCCGGTGTTGGCGGTGGCATCGCCGCCGGTCACGCGCGCCCTGTCGTATTGCAGATAAAGGCTGCGGTCGAGTCGCTCGGTGTTTTGCAGGCGCCCCGCACGCAGCTGCACACTGCTGGTGACCAGAGGGTCGTCGACCTCGCGTTGCAACTTGCCGCCCACGAGCCAGCGCCAGTAGTCTTCATCGGGTAGCGAGGTCACATCCGAGCCGAGGTATTGGTCGCGTTTGTCTATGGTGAACTTGGAGACCGAGCGCCAGCCGATGTAAGGCACCTTGTTGTGGGTGTGCTCCACCGAGGCGCGTGGCCCGCTGTCGGTGCTGATGCCCACACCCAGCACCAGCTTTTGCAACTGGGCTTCGCGCAGCTGTGTTTGCACCGGCGCCGCCTGCGGGTCGCCGGCGGCATCGACCAGCATCAAGGCCGAGTCGAAGTAACCACTATCGGTGAGGCGTTGCTGGGCCTTGAAGAGTTCGTCGCGGTCGTACACCGTGCCGGGGCGCAGTTGGGCGAAACGTTCCACCATCTCGGGCGGGAAGTGGCTCAAGCCGGTGGCTGTCATCTGGCCCAGCCGGTACTCGGGGCCCGATTCGAATGAGACCGACAGATTGGCTTGCCTGGCCTCGGGGTCCACATCGGCAGCGCTGTTGACAAGTTTGCCGGTGAGGTAGCGGCGCGCGGTGAGTTCGCGCAGCGCAACCGTCTTGGCGCTGCTCCAGTCCGCCTGGCTGAAGGCGTTGCCCACGGGCAGGCGCCAGTTGCTGCGGATGTTTTGCTGCTGTTCGGCCACATCCGGCGCGGGGTTGCTGGCAATGTCGCCGGCAAAGTTCAGTTCCACCTTGCCGATATGGGTTTGCGGGCCGGCTTGAACCTTCATGCGCACCACTGGCGGTGCCGTGACCTTGCTGGGGGTGTGGGCTGTGCCGTCGGCGGGAGAGGCGGTCACCGTGAGTGCTTCGGGGGCTTCGCGCTGAATGTCTATGCTGGGCGAGAAGTAGCCCAGGGTGGCGATCAGGTCGCGTGCGTTGTCTTCTGCCAGCACCAGCAAGCGTGACAGCTCGGAGGCGCTGAGGTCGGTGAGGCGGCTGTAGCGTTGCAGTTCGAGATGTTTGGTCAGCAGTTCGCGGATCTCGTCGGGCGCTTCGACCACCAGGGTGAAGGCCGGGGGCGAAGCGGCTTCTGCCTGTTTGCTGTCCTTGGCTTCCTCTCGGGTGGCGGTTTCTTTGGCGTCGGCTTTGCTGTCGCCTGCGCCAAAGCCGGGAAAACCGGCGCAGCCCACCAGCAGACTGCAGGCCAAGAAGGCGCCGGCCCAGCGCGGTGCGGCAGAAGAGAGGGGGGCCGGCGGGCGACGCCAACGCGCGGACAG
This sequence comes from Variovorax sp. HJSM1_2, assembly GCF_049316285.1. Lineage (NCBI taxonomy): Bacteria > Pseudomonadati > Pseudomonadota > Betaproteobacteria > Burkholderiales > Comamonadaceae > Variovorax > Variovorax sp. HJSM1_2. Next base: position 177,142 of record NZ_JBMOXA010000005.1, read on the forward strand.
TGACAGCAGCAGGCGTCGGAGCATGCTGCAATTTTGACATGCACGCTGGGCGAACTCGCGCATGCCCGGGCTGCTTACATTCTCTTGCGAATGGTGCGCGTCATGGGCGGCGTACGGCCATCAGGCGTTGTGACCAATAACGTGCGTCCATGTTGTCCATGCGCACCGTGCCGCCGGTGGATGGTGCATGCACGAATCGCCCTTCACCCACAAAGATGCCCGCATGTGTCGCGTTGCCGCTGCTGCCAAAGATCACCAGGTCGCCGGTGCGCAGTTGCGAGCGGTCCACCACATCGCCCCAGCCGCTGATGGCGCGCACCGTGCGCGGCACTTGCAGGCCGGCGGTGTAGCGGTAGACAAAACCGATCAGGCCGCTGCAATCAAAACCTGAGTCGGGCGTGTTGCCGCCATAACGGTAGGGTGTGCCCACCAGACCGAGCGCGTAGACGGCGGCGTCTTGGGCTTGCTGGTCGGAAATTTCAGAGGGTGGCGGGGGCGGAATGCCGTAGTCCGTGTGCGCGGATTTGGGCGGTGCGGTGGAACAGCCGACCAGCAACAAGGCTGCTGTTGTGGCGAGAGCTAGGCTGAGCCTGCGCAGGGCGGGCGAAAAGCTGTCCAGTGGCATGGGCCGATGGTAACGCCCGGGCGCGGCTCAGCGGCTGAATCCGCGCTTTGCACAGGGAGAAGCTGTGGCTATTTTGTCAACAAGCGCATGGCCTCTTCCAGTCCCTTGAGCGTGAGCGGGTACATGCGGTTGCTCATCAACTGCTGGATCATGCTGATGCTTTGGCGGTATTGCCATACGCCCTGCGGTTCGGGGTTGATCCAGGCGAACTTGGGGAAGGCGTGGGTCAGGCGTTGCAGCCACTCGGCACCGGCTTCTTCGTTGTTGTATTCGACGCTGCCGCCGGGCTGCAAAATCTCATACGGGCTCATCGTGGCGTCGCCTATGAAGATGAGTTTGTAGTCCTTGTTGTACTTGCGGATGATGTCCCAGGTGGCGAACTTTTCGCTGTAGCGGCGGCGGTTGTTCTTCCACATGAAGTCGTAGACGCAGTTGTGGAAGTAGTAGAACTCCAGGTGCTTGAACTCGGCCTTGGCGGCGGAGAACATCTCCTCGACGCGTGCAATGTGGTCGTCCATGGTGCCCCCCACATCCATCAGCAGCAGCACCTTCACGTTGTTGTGGCGCTCGGGCACCATCTTGATGTCCAGCCAGCCGGCGTTGGCGGCGGTGGCGCGTATGGTGTCGGGCAGGTCCAGCTCTTCGGCCGCACCCTCGCGCGCAAAGCGGCGCAGGCGGCGCAAGGCGACCTTGATGTTGCGTGTGCCCAGCTCTTGTGTATCGTCGTAGTCTTTGTAGGCTCGCTGGTCCCACACCTTGACGGCGCTTTTGTTGCGGCCCTTGTCCTGGCCGATGCGGATGCCGCGCGGGTTGAAGCCATTGGCACCAAACGGGCTGGTGCCACCGGTGCCAATCCACTTGCTGCCACCTTCGTGGCGCTCCCTCTGTTCTTCAAAACGCTTTTTCAGCGTTTCCATCAGCTCGTCCCAGCCCATTTGCTCGATCTTGGCCTTTTCTTCGGGGCTGAGCTCCAGCTCCAGGTTCTTGCGCAGCCACTCCAGCGGCACGTCTTTGCTGAAGTCGGCCAGCATTTCCACACCCTTGAAGTAGGCCGCAAAGGCGCGGTCGAACTTGTCGTAGTGTTTTTCGTCCTTCACCAGGGTGGTGCGTGCCAGGTAGTAGAAGTCGTCGATCTGGTAACCCGTGCTGGTGTTGTTATCAACGTCTTGCGGCGTGTTCGGCCCCACCACGCCCTGCTGCAAGGCTTCGAGCAGGGTCAGGTATTCCTTGACGGACACCGGCAGCTTGGCGCTGCGCAGGGTGTAGAAGAAGTCGATCAGCATGGCGATTCCCCAGACGCACTAACTGCGTCGTTTGGCGAGCAGGTCTTTCAGCTGCGCCTTCACATCAGGCCATTCGCCGGCGCGCAGGCTGTACATCACGGTGTCGCGTATGCTGCCGTCGCGGCGCAGCGCGTGGCCACGGATCACGCCGTCTTTCTTCGCGCCCAGGCGCTCAATGGCGCGCTGCGAGGCGTGGTTGAAGTTGTCGGTGCGCCAGCCCACGACGTGGCAGCCCAGTGTGTCAAACGCATGCCCCAGCATCAGCAGCTTGCAGGTGGTGTTGACATGGGTGCGCTGGCAGCGCTGGGCGTACCAGGTGTAGCCAATCTCCACACGTTTCACGGCCGGCAGGATGTCGTGGAAGCTGGTGGAGCCCAGCACCGTGCCGGTGGAGACCTCGGTGACGGCAAACGCAAAACGGTCGGCGGTTTTCAACGCGGTCTCGATGTAGGCGCGGGTGTTTTCCGGCTCGGGCACCGAGGTCACACGGATGTTCCACAGCTCGCCATCGGCGGCGGCAGCGCGCAGGCCGGCTTCGTGTTCCAGAGACAGGGGGACCAGGGCTAGATCACCGGCCTGCAGCGTGACGGGTTCTACAAATGCCATCTCTTGGGTGCTCCTCAGTGTTGCCTAATCGGGGTGTTGAGCGGTGTGCCTAACGGTTGTTGCGTTGCATGAATACCAGTTTTTCGAACAGCGTCACATCCTGTTCGTTCTTCAGCAGCGCGCCCACCAGCGGCGGCACGGCGACCTTGTCGTCCTTGCTTTGCAGCGCCTCGACGGGGATGTCTTCGGCCACCAGCAGCTTGAGCCAGTCCAGCAACTCGCTGGTCGACGGCTTTTTCTTCAGGCCCGGCAGGTTGCGCACGTCGTAGAAGGTCTTCATGGCCGCGGCCAGCAGTTCCTTCTTCAGTGTGGGGAAGTGCACGTCGACGATCTGCTGCATGGTCGCAGCGTCGGGGAACTTGATGTAGTGGAAGAAGCAGCGGCGCAGAAAGGCGTCGGGCAGCTCTTTTTCGTTGTTCGAGGTGATGAACACCAGCGGGCGGTGTTTGGCGCGGATCAGCTCGCGCGTCTCGTAGCAATAGAACTCCATGCGGTCGAGTTCACGCAGCAAGTCGTTAGGGAACTCGATATCGGCCTTGTCGATTTCGTCGATCAGCAGCGCCACCGGCGTTTCAGAGGTGAAGGCCTGCCACAACACACCTTTGACGATGTAGTTATGGATGTCTTTGACACGCTCGCCGCTGTCCGTGCCCGCCACGGTCGACAACTGGCTGTCGCGCAGGCGGCTCACAGCGTCGTATTCATACAACCCTTGCTGCGCTTTGGTGGTTGATTTGATGTGCCACTGCAACAGTGGCAGGCCCAAAGTCTGGGCTACTTCTTCGGCCAACATGGTCTTGCCGGTGCCCGGTTCGCCTTTGACCAATAGCGGCCTTTTGAGAGTGGAGGCGGCATTCACCGCCAGCATCAGATCGGGGGTGGCGACGTAGTTTTCAGAGCCTTGGAACTTCATATTCAAGCGGTTTGGACGGTTGGTACGGCAGGCAAATCCCTAGGTGCTTGAAAGAGACTCATCGATATAATCGAAGGCTGATCAGAGGCAAGATTTTCTCTAGATTGTGCTCGCAAAAATGAAGAATAAGTTGTTGACCACGGTGTTCGCGGTTTCTGTTGCAACAGCGGCCGCCATGTCTAGTGCACAAGAGATCAAGGGAGACGCCAAGGCCGGTGAGTCCAAGGTAGCCATGTGTATTGGCTGCCATGGCATCAAGGGCTACCAGGCGACTTTTCCCGAGGTCCATAAAGTGCCCATGATTTCGGGACAAAGCGCCAAATACATAGTGTCTGCCCTCAGCGCCTACCGTGCGGCTGAGCGCAAGCACCCCTCGATGCGCGGTATTGCCGACTCGCTGACCGACCAGGACATGGCCGATGTGGCCGCGTACTACAGCGCCAACGGTGTGCTGGAAGGCGCGCCCGCCATTCCTGCCAAGCCATCGCGCGAGCCATCGGCCAAGGTGGCTGAGTTGTTGACCAAGGGCAATTGCATCTCCTGCCATGGTGATAACTTCTCCAAGCCGATTGACCCGGCTTATCCCAAGATTGCCGGGCAACATGCCGACTACCTGTTTGTCGCCTTGAAGTCCTACAAGGTGGCTGGCAATGCACAAATCGGCCGCAGCAATGGTGTGATGGCGGGTGTGGCCAAGCCGTTCTCCAATGCTGAGTTGAAGCTCATGGCCAACTACCTGTCCACGCTGGACACCGAGCTGAAAGTGGTGCCCGAGAAGCCGTTCCGCTAAAGGCGGCTCAAGCCCAAAACACAAATGCCCGCTTCGTGCGGGCATTTGTGTTTGATGGGGCGGGGGAAGTCGGGGAATGGGAGGGCTGGGGCAATCGGTGGCGGTGTCAGTCGCGCGTGGCGCGGCGCTGCACCGCGTCCACATAGGCGTCGCCATCCGGCGGGCGGCCGGCACGCTGGCTTTCCCACAGAATTTGCCCCAGGCATTCCATGGCTTCGTGGTGTGCGTCGTGCAGCGAGTCGCGCCGGCGCGTGAGCAACTCCACCGCCTGGCGAATGCCACGTGGCTGGTCTATGGAGCATTGTTCGCTCAGCGACAAATGCATGGACAAATGCAGAAACGGGTTTTCCTGCACCGTGCTGACCTCGGCCATCTTGGCCAGGGCGGCGTCCACGTCCTGCAATTCGGCGTGGTATTCGGGGTGCTCGTCTATCCACTGGCTAGCTATTATTTCAATAGCTTCCATCGCTTGTCCTGTCTTGTTTTTATCGTAAACAGAGCAAAAAAAGCGGCGAACGTCGGCTTGTGAAGGATTGAACATGGCGGCAGGTTAGCACGCAGGCCTTTTCCCGTGCTGGGCTGGCGTTTTGCGCCGCACTCTGGCGCGGCGCGGTGGTGGCGTCCTACGCGGCGGTCGCCAGGCGGCGCCTACATTGGCCGACACAAACACTACTCTTGAGGGATACACCATGAACGCCATTCGCATTGTTGGCATCGTCTTGATCGTCGGCGGCCTGGTTGGCTTCTTCACCGGCGGCTTCAACTTCACCAAGGAGAGCACTGCCGCCAAGATCGGGCCGTTGGAACTCACCGTCAAGGAGAAGCAGTCGGTGAACATTCCGCAGTGGCTGAGCATTGGCGCCGCCGTGGCGGGGGCCTTGATGCTGGTGGCGGGCACACGCAAATCCTGAGCAGCATGCTGGCCCGGCATGCCGCGGGTTTGCCCCCACGCTGTCGCACGGCTGTCACACTGCCGACTTAATCTAACGCATGTACTCCGCAGCCTGCGGAGGTTTTGGAGCTTTCATGCGTTTGTCGATTTTGGCGCTGGCCGCCGCTGCCGTGTTTTCGGGTGTGAGCCACGCGGACACTGTTTACCCACTGGACCGCGCCACCATCCTGGCCGGTTCGCGTTTTGACTTCAAGGTCGAGTTCGACGGCGTGGTGCCCGAGTCCGACATCCAGGTCACCATCAACGGCCAGGACTACCGTCAACTGCTGGGTGGCCGCGCCACCTATGTCGAAAAAGAAAAGGGTGCCCAGGGTTCGGCGCTGATCTTGCGCGACGTGGTGATCAACAGCCCCGGCGCCTACAACGTCATCAGCCAGGCTGCTGGTGTGCGCAAACAAGTGAGCTGGGACGTCTACAGCACGGCGACCAAACCCAAGGCCAAGAACATCATCTTCCTGCTGGGTGATGGTTTGTCGGTGTCGTTCCGCACCGGCGCACGCATCATGTCCAAGGGTGTGACCGAAGGCAAGGCCAACGGCCGCCTGAACATGGACGACCTGGACCGCATGGCCTTCATTGGCACCTCGTCCACCGACTCTATCGCGGTGGACAGCGCCAACAGCATGTCGGCCTATATGACGGGCCACAAGTCGGCCATCAACGCACTCGGCGTGTACGCCGACCGCACGCCCGACAGCCTGGACGACCCCAAGGTGGAAACCATTGCCGAAGCGCTGCGCCGCACCGGCCGCAAGTCCATTGGTGTGGTGTCGACCGCCGAACTCGAAGACGCAACACCCGCCGCCGTGGTGTCGCATACACGCAAGCGTTCCGACAAGGCCGAGATCGTGGGCATGTTCCACAAGGTTTCGCCCGAAGTGATGCTGGGCGGTGGCTCGGCCTACTTCCTGCCCAAGAGCACGCCAGGCTCCAAGCGCAAGGACGACATCGACTACATCAAGACCTTCAAGGACGCGGGCTACAACCTGGCCACCAACCGCACCGAGTTGCTGGCCGCGCCCAAGACGGGCAAGCTGCTGGGCCTGTTCAACCCCGGCAACATGGACACCATCCTCGACCGCAAGGACTTGAAGAAGGGCACCGTGCCTGACTTCCCCGACCAGCCTGGTCTGGAAGACATGACCACGGCCGCTCTCGAAGTGCTGTCTAAAAACAAGGACGGCTTCTTCCTGATGGTGGAAGGTGCGTCGATCGACAAGTCGGCCCACCCAATGGACTGGGACCGCATGGTCTACGAGACCATAGAGTTCGACAAGGCCGTGGGCATTGCACGCGAGTTTGCCAAGAAGCACCCCGACACCATGATTGTGGTCACCGGCGACCACACCCATGGCGCCTCGTTGATCGGCACCGTGGACGACAACAAACCCGGCAGCGAAATGCGTGAGAAGGTCGGCACCTATGCCGCCGCCGGCTTCCCCAACTACACCTACAACAAGGGTGATGGCTACCCCGACAGCGTGAACGTGTCGCGCCGCCTGATGTACTTCGCCAACAACTTCCCAGACTACTACGAGACCTTCCGCCCCAAGCTCGACGGCATGAATGTGCCCGCCGTGCAAAACGAGAAGAAGCAGTACGTCGCCAACGAGGCTTACAAATCGGTGCCCGGCGCAGTGTTCCGTGAAGGCAACCTGCCACGCGACCAGGACACCGCTGTGCACGCGGTGGACGACGTGGTGCTGCAGGCCACGGGCCCGGGCACCGAAGGCTTCCGTGGCTACATGGAAGAAAGCGACGTGTACCGCGTATTGGCCGATGCCTTGGCGCTGGCACCTGCCAAGGCCAAAGCGACCAAGGCGCCGAAGAAGTAAACCCATGGGCATGCAGCGGCGCAAACTGTTGGCGCAGGGCCTGGCCGTGGGGCTGGCGTGGTGTGCCACACGGGTGCGTGCTGCCGCCGACACGCTGGGTTTTCGCGAGATGTATGGCAAGGTCGGTGTGCTGGGCCTGTCGTTTTCAGCGAAAACCCAGGCGCTGAAAGGGCAGACGGTCAGCATGCAGGGCTTCATGGCGCCGCCGCTCAAGGCCGAGGCCATGTTCTTCGTGTTGACCGAAGTGCCTATGGCACTGTGCCCGTTTTGTTCGTCCGATGCCGACTGGCCGAACAACATCGTGTTGGTCTATCTCACCGAGCGCCAGACCTTTGTGCAGAACAATGCGCCGATCCGGGTAACAGGCAAACTCGAGGTGGGTTCGTGGACCGACCCGGCCACCGGCTTTGTTAGCCTGGTGCGCCTCACCGGGGCGAAATTTTCGTCCGTTTAAATCGTCTCTGAATCATGTTGTCCTTGTCTGTGCGCGGGCTTGAGGTCCGCTTTTCCGGCTTGGCTGTGCCGGCTTTGGCGATCGACCAGCTCGACCTGCCTGCGGGCGCACATGTGGCCGTGGCCGGCCCCTCGGGTTCGGGCAAAACCACCTTGGTGAATGTGCTGGCGGGCCTGCAAATGGGCCAGAGCGGCAGCGTGCTGTGGCAAGACACCGACATCGCACGCCTCAGCGAAGCTGAGCGTGACCAGTGGCGTGCCAGCCACGTTGGCCTGGTGATGCAGGACTTCCATCTGTTCCCTGGTTTGAGTGCGCTCGACAACGTGTTGCTGCCCATGCGTTTGCGTCAGCCGCGCCACGCCAAGTTGTTTGTGGCGCGTGCGCGGGAGTTGCTGGCGCAGGTCGGCATCACGCGTGAAAAGCAGTTTGTAGAAACCTTGTCGCGCGGGCAGATGCAGCGTGTGGCCGTGGCGCGTGCGCTGCTGGCCTCGCCCGGCCTGATCGTGGCCGATGAACCCACGGCCAGCCTGGATGCCGACAGCGGCGCGGCCGTGGTCGAGCTGCTGCTGTCGCTGGCCCAGTCCGCGTTGGCCACACTGGTGGTGGTGAGCCACGACCCGCGTGTGGTGGCACGCATGCAGCGCATCCTGACGTTGCGTGATGGACGCTTGCTGGAAAACGAGGCCGCCACATGCTGAGTTTTATGTGGGCCGATTTACGCCGCATGTGGGCCGGTGCCTTGGTGGTCGTTTTGCTGGTGGCGCTGGCCACCGCACTGGGCGTGACCGTGACCTTGCAGGAGCGCGCCTTGCGCCTGGGCAGTGCACGTGCCGCAGACCAATTTGACCTGGTGGTGGGCGCCGCGGGCAGCGAAACCCAGTTGGTGTTGTCATCGGTGTTTTTGCAGCCTGCGGCCTTGCCGTTGATGCCTGGTGATGTGTTGACTCGTCTGCAAAAAGATCCACGTGTGGCCTGGGCCGCACCCGTGGGTTTTGGCGACTTCTTTCTGGACCAGCCGATTGTTGGCACCACGCCAGATTTGTTGACCATGGGTGGTCAGCGGCAGCCGCGCGAGGGACGCTGGTTTGCGGGGCTGCAAGAGGCGGTGGTGGGTTCCGCTTCACCCTTGACCATGGGCGAGCGCGTGGTGCCCATGCATGGCTTGTCAAACCAGGGCGGGCATGAACATGCGGGTGCGGGCTACACCGTGGTGGGCCGCTTGCCGCCCACGGGTACGGCCTGGGACCGGGCCATTCTGGTGCCGATCGAGGCCGTGTGGCGCATACATGGCATGGGGGAGGGTGGGCATGACCACGATCATCACGCTGGTGATGAAGAGGAGCATGAAGATCACGATGAACACGGACATGCCGAGGCTGCTGCGCCACCCGGCCTGCCCGCCATCGTGGTCAAACCCAAAACCGTGGCCGACGCCTACCGCCTGCGCGGCGAGTACCGCGCGAGCAGTAGCAAAGGCACGGTGGGCGTGTTCCCCGGCGAAGTGCTGACGCAGCTCTACGGCACACTGGGCGATGCACGTCTGGTGCTGTCTTGGGTCGCGTTGGGCGCACAGGTGTTGGTGGCGGCAGCGGTGGTGTTGGTCACCGTGGTGCACGTGAGCCAGCGGCGCCGGCAGATCGGCGCGCTGCGGGCCTTTGGTGCGCCACGCCTGGCGGTGTTCACACTGGTGTGGGGCGAGTTGCTGGCGCTGGTGGTGTTGGGCTTGGGGCTGGGTTATGCGCTGGGCTTTGCCGCAGCGTGGAACTTGTCGCGGCTGTTCACTGGCAGCTTTGGCGTGCATCTGCCCGTGGAGTTTGTGGCGGGTGATGCGGCGGCAGCGGTTGGGTTGCTGCTGGTGGCCGCACTGGTGTCGGCTGTGCCTGCGGTGCTGGCGTACCGGCAATCCCCGGCGAGCGCTCTGCGCGGTTGACGACGTCAACACGTTCTTAAGGCTAGACTTCTTGGCTCGGGCGACGTGTGTTGTCCTCATCCAAAGAAGGTAAGCACAGGTGTCGTTTCCGTTGATCACCGATTGGGGCTTTTACGCCGTGGCCATTCCCGCAGTGTTGTTGTTGGGCGTGAGCAAAAGCGGCTTTGGTGCCGGCTTTGGTTCACTGGCCGTGCCCATGATGGCGCTGGCGGTGTCGGTGCCACAAGCCGCCGCGATTCTGATGCCGGTGTTGCTGGTGATGGACTTGCTGGGGCTGCATGCCTACCGGCGCCACTTCGATGCCAAGCTGCTGAAGTTTTTGATCCCCTGGGGGCTGCTGGGCACGCTGGTGGGCACGCTGTTGTTCAAGGTGCTGGAGCCGCGTATGGTGGCCGGCATTGTGGGCGCGTTCACATTATTGTTTCTGGCGCAGCGGCTGTTGTTTCCGCCCCGGCCGGATAGCCCGCCGCCGCCCCGCTGGGTGGGCGCGTTGTGCACTGCCACTTCGGGTTTTACCAGTTTCATCGCCCATGCGGGTGGGCCGCCGGTGAACGCCTATGTGATTCCATTACGCCTGTCGCCGGTGGACTTTGCGGCCACCATGGCGGCGTTTTTCTTTTGCGTGAATTTGTCGAAGTGGATTCCGTACGCCTGGCTGGGTTTGCTCGACATGCGTAATTTCGCCACCTCGCTGGCGCTGCTGCCCTTGGCGCCGCTGGGCGTTTATGTGGGTGTGCGCATCGCCAAGGTGATAGACCAGAAGCTGTTTTACCGCTTGTTGTACCTGGGCATGTTGCTCACCGGCTGCAAGTTGCTGTGGGACAGCTTGGTGTGAGACTCGGGAGCGCCAAACAGGGATGCTATTGAATCGGTAGCTTCTGGCGCTTATTGGATAAGCGTTAGCTGCCGATTTGGCTTCAGGCCTTGCAGCAAAATTTGGGCAATAAAAAAGGGAAGCCTAAGCTTCCCTTTTTGCCAAATTCTGGAGCGGGAAAAGAGTCTCGAACTCTCGACCTCAACCTTGGCAAGGTTGCGCTCTACCAACTGAGCTATTCCCGCATATGCTTTCGCATTTTGCTGAATCTAGATTTGTATCTGATCCGGCAAGCCTCAGATTATATGTTGAAAAATGGCGAAATCAACAAATGCACAAAAAAATCTTAAATTATTGATCCCAGCGCTCGGCGCGGGCCGCGCGCAGCTCGGCTGCCAGCGCGCGTTCCTGTGCCATTTGCTCTTCCAGCTGTTGGCGGCCGCGTTTGGCCACGGCCATGGATTTGGCGCGGTCGTTGCGGTGCGGGTAAAGCTGTTCAAACAAGGCCAGGTTGTGCCGGCGAAAGCGCATGGCGTGTTGCCGTGCGGCGTGGGGACTGTGGCCCAGAGCTTCCAGCACCGAGCGCGCGCTGCGCAGGCTGGACTCGAACAACTCGCGCTCGACACTCACTACACCCCGGTCGCGTAGGTCGCCCCAGTGCGGCACGTCGCGCGCGCGGGCAACAATCTTCAGGTGTGGAAAGTGTTCGCGTGCCAGGTCGACGATTTGCAGGCTCTGGTTCACATCGTCTACCGCCACCACCAGCACTTTGGCCGTTTCGGCGCCGGACATGCGCAGCAGGTCAAGTCGGGTGGCGTCGCCATAAAACACGCGGTAGCCGAAGCTGCGGATGGCCTCCACGGTATCGGCGTTGTGGTCGAGCACGGTGCATTGAATGCCCTGGGCCAGCAGGGTGCGCCCGACAATCTGGCCGTAGCGGCCGAAGCCGGCAATGATGATGGGCGCCTCTTGCGGTTCGGCGATTTCGTCCAGCTTTTTGCCGCTGCCGCGTTGCGCCAGTTGGTTCAGCAGCAACTTGTCCGCCGCCACGAGGAGCAAGGGGGTGAGCAGCATGGACAGCGCCACGGCTGCCACCAGTTGTGAGTTCAGCTCGGCATTAAACACGCCGGCATTGGTCGCCGCCTGAAACACCACAAACGAGAACTCGCCACCCTGGGCCAGCAGCAGCGTGAACACCGGCCGCTCCTGAAACGGCAGCTTCATGGCCTTGGCCAGCGCATAGATGACCAGCAACTTGGCGGCGAGGAAGCCGATCAGGATCAAGGCGGTCATCATTGGTGCACGCAGCAGCACGCCAAAGTCGACACTCATGCCCACGGCCATGAAGAACAGGCCCAGCAGCAGGCCCTTGAAGGGAGCGATGTCGGTCTCCAGTTCGCGCCGGTATTCACTCTCCGCCAGCAGCACACCGGCAAGAAAGGCGCCAAGCGCCATCGACAGGCCAATCACATGCATCAGCGCGGCCGTGCCGACCACCAGCAGCAGTGCCGCGGCGGTAAAGATTTCAGTGCTGTGGCTGCGCGCGATCCAGCGCAGCACCGGGCGCAACAACAGCCGGCCGCCGAGGATCACGCCGGCGATGGCGGCAATCGGTTTCACCACGTCGAGCCAGTCGTGTGTCAGGTCGGGGTCGTGGTAGGCGGCGGTCATGCTGCCCAGAGCCGGTATCAGCGCGAGGATGGGAATGGCGGCCACGTCCTGGAACAGCAGAATCGAAAACCCCGCCTCACCACTGCGTGTGCCCAAGAGGTTGCGCTCCGACATCACCTGCATGGCAATCGCTGTGCTCGACAAGGCCAGGCCCAGCGACGCCGCCAAGGCCACCTGCCAGCTCGCGCCCAACACATAGGCGCCGCCAAAAATCGCCAGCGCGCAGCCCGCGACCTGCACCGTACCCCAGCCAAAAATTGGTCTACGCAGGCTCCACAGGCGCTTGGGTTCGAGTTCAAGGCCTATCAAGAAGAGCATCAGCACCACGCCGAATTCGGCAAAGTGCAGGATGTCGGCGACGTTGGTCACCAAGCCCAGGCCCCAGGGGCCGATGGCGATGCCCGCGGCCAGGTAGCCAATGATGGAGCCCAGCCCCAGAGCCTGGCTTAGCGGCACCATGACCACGGCCGCGCTGAGATAGATCAGGCTGTTGAGCAGCCAGGAGGGAATGTGTGATTCCATGAAAATTTCTTAAAGGACGGGCGGCGGTGTGTGGTCCATGCCGGTGGCGGCGCGGCCGTAATACGCGAGTTTTTTCTTGAACAGTTCTATGTGTTCCTTGACTTGTTGCTGCCCGGCCGATTGCGCGTTGTGCAGCACCAGTGGCGGCAAAAAAGTCATGCCGCAAACGGCGGCGATTTGCCGGTAGGGCGGCAGAAAGGGCGCGTCCGCGTCTTGTTCGGTTATGACACCGGCGTCGTCCTGGGCGGCCGAGGTGGTGGCCACCAGCCATAGCTTCTTGCCGCGCAGCGAGGTGCCGGGCGCGTTCACCGGCGCGGAGGAGTTGTCTCCCGTGCCGGTGGAGACGGCGCCGTAGGCCCAGCCGTAGGTCAGCACTTCGTCGATCCATAGTTTTTGCAGCGCCGGCATGGAATACCACTGGATAGGGTGCATCAACACCACCATTTTGGCGTTGGCGATGCGCTCCTGTTCTGCGGCGACGTCGATGCTGTAGTCGGGGTAGCTGTGGTAGAGGTCGTGGATGTCCAGCGCCGGCATGCCTTCCGTGATGGCCAGGGCGCGTGCGGCCGTGAGCAAGCGGTGCAGCACACGCGAGTTGCGCCAGTCGGGGTGGGCTGCCATGAGGTAGATGCCAGCGTCCGCTTGGCGATCATGGGCGGTGGGTTCAGAAGACATGGAGAGGGTGTCGCGTTCAGGCATCTCGCTAACATAACGCAGTTTTGGGACAGAAAAGTACCAAATACTCGGGCTGATTCAATCCTCTAACGTCAGGAGTCGAACATGCAGGTTGTGGTGGTGGCCAATCCAAAGGGCGGCGCGGGCAAGTCGACGCTGTCTACCAATATTGCCGGGTACTTTGCCTCGCAGGGGCATGCCGTGATGCTGGGCGATGCCGACCGCCAGCAGTCGTCCAAGCTGTGGCTAGGCCTGCGGCCACCCAGCGCACGCCCCATTCAGACCTGGGACCTGGGCGACGACGAGATCGCCCGTCCACCCAAGGGCACTACCCATGTGGTGCTGGATACACCCGGCGGCCTGCACGGCAAGACGTTTAAACAGGTCATGAAGCTGGCGACCCACATGGTGGTGCCGCTGCAGCCCAGCGTGTTCGATATTTTTGCCACCCGCACATTTCTGGACGAGGTGTTCGAGAACCGTCGCGCTGAGGGCCTGAAGCTTGCCCTGGTGGGCATGCGGGTGGACGACCGCACCCTGTCGGCCGACAAGCTGCGCGACTACGCCAGCGGACTGGAGGTGCCGGTGCTCACTTATCTGCGCGACACCCAGAACTACGTACATCTGGCCGCCGGTGGGCTGACACTGTTTGACGTGGCACCAGGCCGCGTCAGCAAAGATCTGGAGCAGTGGGTGCCGCTTTGCCAATGGCTGGATGCAGGATCCAAAAGTCCTGCCAATGGATAGCCTCTGATGCCCTCTGGTATTGCGTGGTTTGCTATTTAATTAATAGCAATTTATTCAATCGGCGGAACCAAAGCCGCATTGTCGCCAGGCTTCGAATACCGTGACCGCCACCGCGTTCGACAAATTGAGGCTGCGTTGCCCGGCGCGCATGGGCAGCAGCAGGCGCTGCTCGGGTGCAAAGCTCTCGCGCAATTCGGGCGCCAGGCCGCGGGTCTCGGAACCAAACACCAACCAGTCGCCGGGCTGAAAGGCCACGTCGTGCACGCGCCGCGTACCGCGTGTGGTGAGTGCGAACATGCGGTCGGCCGCCGGCTGCTCGCTGGCCAGGAACGTGGCCCAGTCGGCATGGCGGCGGGTTTCGGCGTACTCGTGGTAGTCGAGCCCGGCGCGGCGCATGTATTTGTCTTCCATGGAAAAACCCAGCGGCTCGATCAGGTGCAGGGTGCAGCCGGTGTTTGCGGCCAGGCGGATGACGTTGCCGGTGTTGGGGGGGATCTCCGGCGAGACCAGAACGATATGAAACATGCGGCTATTTTCGCCGCACTGGCGCGGGGGGCTGTCCTACGAGTGGATCGGCGTACGCGCCACGACCAGCGCGCCGACACTGGCCGCGCCAGCGCTGCGCAGGGCCAGGGCGGCGGCGTGTAATGAAGCGCCGGTGGTCATCACGTCGTCCACCAGCAGGATGCGCCTTTGTCGCACTTGCGCTGCCTGCAGCGGCTCCACCAAAAAAGCGCCGCGCAGATTGCGCAGGCGCTGGGCGCGCGTCAGCCCGTGTTGCGGCGGGGTGTGGCGTATGCGCAGCAGCAACTGGGCCCGGGTTTTATCCGGGGCGAGTTGGCGCGCCAGCAACAAAGCCTGGTTGTAGCCACGTTCACGCAGGCGTTCGGCGGCCAGCGGCATGGGTAGCAGCAGATCACTTTGCGCCAGGGCTGCCGCCGCACCCGGGGTTTGCTGTATCAGCGCGGCCAGGCTGGCGGCGGCACCAACCTGGTCGCGAAACTTGAATTGCTTGAGGCATTCGTCCCAGGGGTAGGCGTAGTCCACGGCGGCCAGACATTGCTGCAGAGGCGGCGGCTCGCGGATACACGCGCCGCATTGCGCCACGCCCTCGGGCAGCGCCAGCGCGCAGGTGCGGCAGCGCTGCGCGGGGCGCACAAACCGGGCCTTGCAGTCGCTGCAAAAGGGGTCGCGCGGCCAGGCATGGCAGATGGCGCACTGGCTGGGGAGCCCAGCGCCGCCTAGGGTGAACAGCCTCTGGATGAGCGCGCGGAACATGGACTCAATATACTCGGCAGCTTTGCTTTTCAGGCCGCAGAGTTCCACTTGGCGGGCTTGTCTTTCGGTCTCTCCATGTCCACCCAGCGCCCCCCCAGCATCGATCCCGCCGCCGCCGCCCGTTGGGCCGCATTGCCCACCGCCGACTCGCCGTGGCTGCACGAAGAAGTCGCCCGGCGCATGGAAGAGCGGCTGCAGTGGATCACCATGAAGCCACAGGCCTGGGCACATTGGGCGCCCGTGCGTGGCGGTCTCAAGGCCCACGCCTTGATCAGCGCACGTTACCCGGAGGCTGAGTGTTTTGTGGTGGAAGAGCGTGTGGAACAAGCGCAGCAAGCTATTAAATCGGTAGCTAAGCCGTGGTGGACCCCGGGCCGCTGGAGGGCGCCCGCACAACGCGCCGAGCGGCCCGGTGACGGTGCCGTGCAACTGGTCTGGGCGAATATGCAGCTGCATTCGGCGGCCGACCCGCAGGCGCTGATCGCCCAGTGGCACCGGGCATTGTCGACCGATGGGTTCCTGATGTTCTCCTGCCTGGGCCCCGACACCGCCCATCAGCTGCGCGAGGTTTATGCCGCCATGGGCTGGCCCGTGCCCAGCCACGAGTTCACGGACATGCACGATTGGGGCGACATGTTGGTTGGCGCCGGTTTCGCCGAACCCGTGATGGACATGGAGCGTATAGAGTTGACCTATACCGGCGCCGCACGTCTGTTGCTGGAGCTGCGTGAGATCGGCCGCAACCTGCAGCCCCAGCGTTTCCCGGCCCTGCGTGGCCGGGGCTGGCGGCAAAAGCTGGAGGCCGCGCTGACCGAGCGTCTGGCCGATGCCGCGCAGCAGGGGCGCTTGTCGATGACGTTTGAATTGATCTATGGCCACGCCTTCAAGCCGAAGCCAAAACTGCGCGTCGATGCCCAAAGCGCGATCTCTTTGCGCGACATGCGCGAGATGCTCACTAGGGGAAAACCTGGGGGCAATTGAGGGGGGGAATGCGTCGGAAATGCGCGACTGGTGTGGCTTTGCGTGAAATAAGCACGGCTACAATGAAACGCAGAAGAACAATTTGGATTTGGGCATTTCCCCACGTAGACAGCTTTATCGACCGGATGTGATCGGCCGGCGAGCGGCTGATTTTTGTGAGTCTCATCCGTGTCGAATCTGGTCTTTCGTTTCGCCACAGTTTCCGGCCAGAACGTCTACTGGCTGTTGAAGCGCAACTGCTCGGTCACGCCGCTGCAGTTGGGATGTCTGTACGCTTCCATCTGCGTGGTGTCGTTGGCCATTGGGACATTTTTCTGGGTACAGGGCGCCACCTTGGTTTTGCCGTTTGCCTGGCTGGAGCTGGCGGCGGTGGGTGTGGCGTTTTTGCTCTATGCCCGGCATGCCACCGACGGCGAAAAAATCTCACTCCAAGGTGCTCAACTGGTGGTCGAACGCGAGAATGCTGGGCGATTGGAACGGGCGGAGTTCAATCGCGAGTGGGTCAGGATCGAACCTAAAACAGGCGATTGCTCACTGATAGAGGTTTCTGGGAGAGGCAAGTCGATCGAGGTGGGGCGGTTCGTGCGCCCCGAGCAGCGTTCAGCGCTGGCGCGTGAGCTCCGTATGGCGCTGCGTGGCGGTGCCGGCAGCGGCAATCTTCGTTCGATGGACAGTGGTTTGGTTCAATAGCAATGTTGAAAAAAGTGAAAACGATGAAGATGACGCATAACAAGTTTGTTTCACTGCTACCCGCATTTGGTGCGTGGGCTGGCGCTTGGCTCAGCACCGCCGCACATGCCACCAACGATTTGCCCGGAGGGCCAGGCGTACGCCAATTGAACCTGCCTGTGGGTGTGACCCGCATCTCGGAAGAGCAGCACTTTCTGCACTGGGGCATGCTGATCGTCTGCACGGTGATCTTTATCGCCGTGTTCAGCGTCATGTTTTATTCCATCTGGAAGCACCGCAAGTCCAAGGGCTACAAGCCGGCCAACTTCCATGAGTCGGTGACGGTGGAAATCATCTGGACCATCGTGCCTTTTGTGATCGTGATCCTGATGGCCTTGCCGGCCACCAAGGTGGTGGTGGCCATGAAAGACACGACCAATGCCGATGTGACCATCAAGGCCACGGGCATGCAGTGGAAATGGGGCTACGACTACCTCACCGGTGAGGGCGAGGGGATCTCCATGGTCTCCACGCTGGATGCGACCCAGCGCGCACTCTCCAACGCTGGCGGCCCCAAAGGCGGCCAGGTGGTTGACGACTACCTGCTGAAGGTCGACAACGCGCTGGTGGTGCCGGTCAACAAAAAGG
This sequence comes from Variovorax sp. HJSM1_2, assembly GCF_049316285.1. NCBI lineage: Bacteria > Pseudomonadati > Pseudomonadota > Betaproteobacteria > Burkholderiales > Comamonadaceae > Variovorax > Variovorax sp. HJSM1_2. Next base: position 194,535 of record NZ_JBMOXA010000005.1, read on the forward strand.
TGCGCATCATCACCACCGCCAACGACGTGATCCACGCCTTCATGGTGCCGGCCTTCGGTATCAAGCAGGACGCGATTCCGGGCTTTGTGCGCGACACCTGGTTCCGCGCCGAAAAGATCGGCACCTACTATGGCCAATGCGCCGAACTCTGCGGCAAGGAACACGCCTACATGCCCATCCAGGTGAAGGTGGTGTCTGCCGAGGATTACACCAAGTGGGTGGCTGACGAGAAGAAAAAGGCCGCAGCCAAACTCGACGACCCGACCAAGGTCTGGACGCTGGACGACATCCTGAAGCGTGGCGAAAAGGTCTATGCCGCCAACTGCGCGGCCTGCCACCAGGCCAACGGCAAGGGCGCCGGCCCTATCAAGCCATTGGATGGCGCGGCGGTGGTGCTGGACACCGACCACAGCAAACAGATTCAAGTGCTGCTCAAAGGCCAGAACAACGGCGCCATGCCATCGTGGAAGCAACTCAGCGACACCGATCTGGCGGCCGTGGCCAGCTACACCAAGAACACCTGGTCGAACAAAACGGGGCAACTGGTACAGCCCTCCGAAGTGCTTGCCCAGCGTGGCAAATAAGTCAGGCGTGCCCAGAGACAACGACAAGGAAATATAGAAGATGAGCGCAGTACTCGATCCTCACGGTCACGCCCACGACGACCACCATGACCACCACGCCCCCACCGGCTGGCGGCGTTGGCTGTTCGCCACCAACCACAAAGACATTGGCACGCTCTACCTGCTGTTCAGCTTCACCATGCTCATGGTCGGTGGTTTGCTGGCGCTGCTGATCCGCGCCGAGCTGTTCCAGCCCGGCCTGCAATTGGTCAACCCCGAGCTGTTCAACCAGTTCACCACCATGCACGGGCTGATCATGGTGTTCGGCGCCATCATGCCGGCCTTTGTGGGCTTCGCGAACTGGATGATTCCGCTGCAGATTGGCGCGTCCGACATGGCGTTCGCACGCATGAACAACTTCAGCTTCTGGCTGATGATTCCGGCCGCACTGATGCTGGTGGGTTCGTTCTTCATGCCCGGTGGCGCGCCTGCCGCAGGCTGGACGCTGTACGCCCCGCTGACGCTGCAGATGGGGCCCAGCATGGACGCCGGCATTTTTGCGATGCACATCCTGGGTGCCTCGTCCATCATGGGTTCGATCAACATCATCGTCACCATCCTGAACATGCGCGCCCCCGGCATGACGCTGATGAAGATGCCGATGTTCTGCTGGACCTGGCTGATCACCGCCTACCTGCTGATCGCCGTGATGCCGGTGCTGGCCGGCGCCATCACCATGACGCTGACCGACCGCCACTTTGGCACCAGCTTCTTCAGCGCCGCCGGTGGTGGCGACCCGGTGATGTACCAGCACATCTTCTGGTTCTTCGGTCACCCCGAGGTCTACATCATGATCTTGCCGGCCTTCGGCATCGTCAGCCAGATCGTGCCGGCCTTTGCGCGCAAGAAGCTGTTCGGCTACGCCTCCATGGTGTATGCCACCAGCTCCATCGCCATCCTGTCCTTCATCGTCTGGGCGCACCACATGTTCACCACCGGCATGCCGGTGACGGGCCAGCTGTTCTTCATGTACGCCACCATGCTGATCGCCGTGCCCACGGCCGTGAAGATCTTCAACTGGATCGCCACCATGTGGCAGGGTTCGATGACGTTTGAAACCCCCATGCTGTTTGCGGTGGGCTTCATCTTCGTGTTCACCATGGGCGGCTTCACCGGGCTGATCCTGGCCGTGGCGCCTATCGACATCCAGCTGCAAGACACTTATTACGTGGTGGCCCACTTCCACTACGTGCTGGTGGCCGGTTCGCTGTACGCCATGTTCGCCGGCTTCTACTACTGGTGCCCCAAGTGGACCGGTGTGATGTACAACGAACGTCGCGGCAAGATCCACTTCTGGTGGTCGCTGATTTCGTTCAACGTGACCTTCTTCCCCATGCACTTCCTGGGGCTGGCCGGCATGCCACGCCGTTACGCCGACTACCCCATGCAGTTCGCCGACTTCAACGCCATTGCTTCGGTGGGCGCGTTCTTCTTCGGTTTTGCGCAGGTGTATTTCTTCCTGTTCGTGGTTTTGCCCGCCATGCGTGGCCAGGGTGAAAAGGCAGCCGCCAAGCCATGGGAAGCGGCCGAGGGTCTGGAATGGGAAGTGCCTTCGCCTGCACCTTTCCACACCTTCGAGACTCCGCCCAAGCTGGATGCCACCGCAACCCGCGTGATTGGTTAAGGCTTTGTGATGGCCATGACTCCAGAACAAAAACGCCACAACGTTCGCACCGCGCTGATCCTGGCCACCATCGCCCTGGCTTTCCTGGTCGGGTTTGTGGTGAAGATGGTGGCGCTTGGCCATTAAGGAACGAAAGCTCTAGCCCATGGCTTTGCGCCGCGAAAACTTCAAGATGCTGGGCAAGTTGGCCGTCATCACGGCCAGCATGTTTGCGTTTGGGTATGGCTTGGTGCCGCTGTATCGGGCCATTTGCGAAGCCACGGGCATCAACATCCTGGCCTTGGCCGAGCGCGAGGTTCCGGGTGTTGGCAAGGCCGGCAAAAATGCGCAACTGCCAGCGAATAGCCAGGTCGACACCAGCCGTACCATCACGGTGGAATTCGATGCCAACGCCCGTGGTCCATGGGAGTTCAAGCCGGAAAAACGTTCCATGCAAGTGCATCCGGGCGAGTTGGCCACGGTGATGTACGAGTTTCAGAACGTGCAAAACCGGCGCATGGCCGCACAGGCCATTCCCAGCTACGCGCCGCGCCAGGCACAGGCCCACTTCAACAAGCTCGAATGTTTTTGCTTCAACCAGTACACGCTGGAGCCGGGCGAGAAGAAGCAATGGCCGGTGGCCTTTGTGATCGACCCCAAGCTGTCTAAGGACGTGACAACGATCACGCTGTCGTACACCTTCTTTGAGGTGGGGGGCAAAACGCCTGCGGCGCCGGAGTCGGCAGACGCCAGTGCCCATGTGAGCAGCGAGCGTGGTGGCTGACATGGCAAATCCCAGGCCGCAGACCGCTGAAGCCGGAGGCTTCTGGGTCACACTCAAGGCCGTGGCTTGGGCCTTGCTGGGAATTCGTAAGCGAGAGGGCTACGAGAGCGACTTGCGCAAGATCAACCCCTTGCACCTGGTGGTGGTGGGGTTGGCTGCAGTGTTGCTGCTGGTGGTGGGATTGATGTTGGTGGTGCGCTGGGTGGTTGCCACGTAGCGCCTCACCAGCCATGATGAAAACAAAATTAGGGACTAGGAGCTGAAAATGAGTTCAACTGCACACGGCGCAACCCCGTACTACTTTGTACCCGGCCCTTCGCGCCATCCCATCATGTCCGCGGTCGGGCTTTTCTTCGTGATCCTGGGCGCAGGCCAGTGGGTCAACGGTGTGGAATGGGGCAAGTATTCGCTGGCCTTTGGCATGTTGTTCTGGTGGGTGGTGCTGTTCCAGTGGTTCCGCGATGCCGTGAGTGAAAGCGAGGGCGGGCTGTACGGCCACAAGATCGACCTGTCTTACCGCTGGAGCATGAGCTGGTTCATCTTCTCCGAGGTGATGTTCTTCGGTGCCTTTTTCACGGCTTTGTGGTGGGCCCGGTCGCATTCCGTGCCTATGCTGGGCAGTTTGGACAACGCCTTGTTGTGGCCCGACTTCAAGGCCGTTTGGCCCAGCATGGCTGCAGGGGTGACGGCATCGCCCGCTGGCACCACCGAACCCTTCACCACCATGACGCCGTTCTGGCTGCCGACCATCAACACCGCGTTGCTGCTGTCGTCGGGTGTCACGCTGACCATTGCCCACCATGCGCTGGTGGCCGGCAACCGTGGCCGCACCATTGCCTTCATGTGGGCCACGGTGATCCTGGGGACGGTCTTTCTGTTTGTGCAAGGTTATGAATACGCACACGCTTATGCCGATCTGAACCTGAAGCTCAGCTCCGGTGTTTATGGCTCCACGTTCTTCCTGCTGACCGGTTTCCACGGCTTCCACGTGTTGGTCGGCATGTTGATGCTGCTGTTCATCACCCTGCGCCTGATGAAGGGGCACTTCACGCCTGCGCGCCATTTCGGCTTTGAAGGCGCGGCCTGGTACTGGCACTTTGTTGACGTGGTGTGGCTGGGCCTTTATGTGGTGGTCTATTGGTTGTAAGTAATGGAATGGCCGGCTTTGCCCGCGCGGCCCCAACAAAAAAGCGCCTCGCGGCGCTTTTTTGTTGGTCGTTATCATTTCCCTGAAGGAATGCCCGTCGGGTGTAGGTAACCCAGTTTCCAGCCAACCAGAATACAGATGAACAGCAGCACCGAAAAGCCTATGCGAAACGTCAGTGCACGTGCCATGCGCCCGGGCTTGGCTGGTTTTTGCTCATCTGCACCGCCGCCCTTGAGCATGAAATACAAGGCCGTGGCCAGGCTGATCAGAATGGCTGCGAACGCGGCAGAAGCGAGATACGTCATGGGGCGCATTATGGCGCGCGGACTGTCGTGAGCCAAACACCATTGGGGGCGCCCGGGCTGCGTTTTTGGCTGGTGAGCTTGGCCGCAGTGCTGGGCATAGGCTGCACCGCCGCGCTGGGGCGCTGGCAACTGTCACGCGCGGCACAGAAAGAAGCCTTGCAGGCGGAGATGCTGGCCCAGCAGCAGTTGCCTGCGCTGGGGTGGGACAATTTGACCACGTCGCTGGCCGCAGGCGCCGACTATAGTCATTTGCTCTACAGGGCGGTTTCCGTGCGTGGGCAATGGTTGCCCGCGCATACTGTGTTTCTGGACAACCGGCAGATGCACGGCCAGCCCGGTTTTTATGTGGTTACACCGCTGCAGCCCAGCGCCGGCGGCCCTGCGGTGTTGGTGCAGCGCGGCTGGGTGCCGCGTAATTTTGTCGACCGCACGGCCTTGCCACAGATTGTGTCGCCACCGGGGGAAGTGCTTTTGCAAGGCCGAATGGCCCCCCCGCCCGGCAAGCTTTATGCCATGGGGACGGAGCAGGGCGGGGCCATCCGGCAAAATCTCGACCTGGAAGCGTTTCGCGTGGAAACTGGGCTAGACCTGTTGCCGTTGTCGGTGGTGCAGACCGGTGCGGCAGACGGCCCGCTGCAGCGCGATTGGCCGGTGGTCACCTCAGGGGTCGAAAAACATTACGGCTATGCGTTCCAATGGTTTGCGCTGTGCGCCTTGATCACAACACTTTATGTCTGGTTCCAAATTGTCCGACGCTACCTACTCCCGCGCAGACGCCAGCTCGACGGCAGCCGTTGACGAGCCTTTGGGCCTGACCATCCACAGCCTGCCCACGCCGCAGGATGCGGTCGCTGAAGATGCGCGGCGCACCTATGCCGGCCGCTGGAAGATGCTGGCCGTGATGCTGGTTTGTGCGGCGCCGGTGATCGCTTCGTACTTCACGTTCTACGTGATCAAGCCCGAAGGCCGTCCTGCGTATGGCGACCTGGTGGAGCCGGTGCAGCCTATGCCGTCGTTGCCTACGCTGGCGGCGGTTGGCGCTGGCGGCGAAGCCAAGCCGTTGACGGCTTTGCGTGGCCAGTGGCTGCTGGTGACGGTGGGCGGCGCCGCCTGCGACGCCGTGTGTGAACGCAACCTTTATCTGCAGCGCCAGTTGCGCGAAAGCCTGGGCCGCGAAAAGGACCGCATGGACCGCGTCTGGCTGGTGACCGACAACGCCCCGATTCCAGACGCCTTGATGCCCGCGCTGAAGGGCGCCAGCGTGTTGCGTGTGGACGCGGCCGCACTCGCTGCCTGGCTGCATCCGGCCCAAGGCCAGGCCTTGTCTGCCCACCTGTATGTGGTCGACCCCATGGGCAACTGGATGATGCGTTTCCCGGCTGCAATGGACAACACGGGTGCCGCATCCGCAAAGCGCTCGGTTGAGCGTTTGCTGCGTGCCTCCGCGTCCTGGGACGAGCCGGGACGATGATGTTGCTCACCCCCAGTCTGCGCGTACTTCGTGTCGCTGCGCCAACCCCCTTGCGGGGGGCAACACCCATGGCCCGGCAAAGCCGGCTCCATGGTGTTCCCCACGGAAGACAGTTGAGCTTTGCTTGCTGATGGATACACCTGATCTCTACAACCTCTCGCCGCTGCTGCAGATGATGCTCGGCGGCCTGGTGCTGGCCGTGGGCCCGCTGGCCTGGGTGTGGCTGCGCAACAAACACAGCACAACGGCCGGCCGTCTGCAGGCACTCACGGTGCTCACGCTGTTCCTGACCTTTGACCTGGTGGTGTTCGGCGCCTTCACACGCCTCACCGATTCCGGCCTGGGTTGCCCCGATTGGCCTGGCTGTTACGGCCATGCCAGCCCGGTGGGTGCGCACGGCGACATTGCCGCCGCACAAGCCGCCATGCCCACGGGCCCGGTGACGCACCAGAAGGCCTGGATAGAAATGATCCACCGCTACCTGGCCACCGGCGTGGGTGTGTTGATTTTGGTGCTGGCGCTGGTGAGCTGGCTGCAGTGGCAGCGCGCGCGCAAAAGTGGCGCCAAGGCCATCAGCCCCTGGTGGCCCACACTGACCTTGCTGTGGGTGTGTTTGCAGGGCGCGTTTGGTGCGCTCACCGTCACCATGAAGCTGTTCCCGGCCATCGTCACGCTGCATTTGCTGGGCGGGCTGGTGCTGCTGCTGTTGCTGTGTGCGCAGGCCGCGTTGTATGCGCGTGCCGATGGGCGTTTGCCCGCGCAGGTGTTGCCCAGCGGCCTGGTGTGGCTGCTGTGGGCGGGTGTGGCGGCGCTGGGCCTGCAGATTGCGCTCGGCGGTTGGGTCAGCACCAACTACGCGGTGCTGGCCTGCACCCAGTTCCCGACCTGCCAGGACAGCTGGTGGCCGGCGATGGACTTCCGTCAGGGCTTTGAGCTGTGGCGCGCTTTGGGGCGCCAGGGTGACGGCGGCAGCATCAGTTTTGAAGCGCTCACCGCCATCCATTACGTACACCGCTTGATGGCTTACGTGGCCGCCGTGTTGCTGGCGCTGCTGGCCTGGAAGCTGAACCGATTTGACAGCCTGCGCCAACCCGCGCGCTGGTTGGGATTTTTGCTGGTGGCCCAATTGGCCACCGGACTGAGCAACGTGGTGCTGGGCTGGCCGCTTCTGGCCGCAGTGCTGCACACCGGAGGTGCCGCCGCGATGGTGGTGGTGCTGACCTGGACCGTGTATGCCACCCGCAGCGCCACCGAACCCGTGGGCTTGTCCCACCTGAATGGACCGAGATTTTCTGGATGAGTGCCGCAGACACTAGCCCCCCCGCAGCCCCGACAACGCCGGCTGCAGCAAGCTTGCCCCAGCCTTCGCGCTTGCGGCAGTATTACGCCCTGACCAAACCTCGGGTGGTGCAGCTCATCGTGTTCTGCGCGCTGATAGGCATGGTGCTGGCCGTGCCCGGCGTGCCCACGCTGGCCGACCTGCAACTCTGGGCCACCGCCTGCGCTGGCATCTGGCTGGTGGCGGGTGCCGCTGCCGCCTTCAACTGCCTGGTGGAGAAGGGTATTGACGCCAAGATGAAGCGCACCGCCTGGCGCCCCACGGCCAAGAACGAACTGCCCGATTGGCAGGCGCTGGCCCTGTCTGCGGTGCTGTGTGCGGCTGGCTCGAGCATTCTGTACCTGTGGGTCAACCCGCTGACCATGTGGCTTACGTTCGCCACGTTTGTTGGTTATGCCGTGGTCTACACCGTGATCTTGAAGCCGCTCACGCCGCAGAACATCGTCATCGGCGGTGCTTCGGGCGCCATGCCACCGGTGCTGGGCTGGGCGTCGGTCACGGGCTCGGTGGGGCCCGAGGCGGGCATTCTGTTCCTGATCATCTTCTTGTGGACACCACCACACTTCTGGGCGCTGGCCCTGTACCGCGTCGAAGACTACCGCAAGTCCGGCCTGCCCATGCTGCCGGTGACACACGGCAACGAGTTCACCCGCCTGCAAATCCTGCTCTACACCTTTGTGCTGTTTGCCGCTTGCCTGATGCCCTTCATCTACGGCATGAGTTCGTGGCTCTACCTGGTGGTGGCCATCGTGCTGAGCATTGGCTTCTGTGCCTATGCCGTGGCGCTGTGGCGCAATTACTCAGACGCCTTGTCGCGCAAGACTTTTCGCTTTTCGTTGATCCATTTGAGTGCACTTTTTGCGGCTTTGTTGATCGACCACTATGTCTTTTGAATTTGAGGTCGACTTACATGCGCATGGATAAACGCAGTGCTATTAGAACAATAGCTGTCTCCGCTCTTGTGGCAAGTGCCGGTGGCATTTTGAGTGCTTGTTCTGAAGCCAAGCCCAGCTTTACCGCCGTGGACATGACCGGCGCCAACTACGCCAAGGACTTTCCGCTGACCGACCAGTTCGGCCAGAAGCGCAGCATCGCCGACTTCAAGGGCAAGCTGGTGGTGGTGTTTTTTGGTTTTGCGCAGTGCCCCGAGGTCTGCCCCACCACCTTGGCCGAGCTGGCCGAAGTAAAGAAAGCGCTGGGTGCGGACAGCGATAAGCTGCAAGCCGTGTTTATCACCGTCGACCCCGAGCGTGACACGCCGGAAGTGATCAAGGCCTATATGGCCAACTTCGACCCGACCTTCATAGGCTTGCGCGGCTCGGCCGAAGAGCTGGCCGCCGTGGCCAAGGACTTCAAGGTCTATTACAAGAAGGTGGAAGGCGCGACACCGTCCAGCTACAGCATGGACCATTCGGCCGGCAGTTATGTTTACGACACCAAGGGCAACCTGCGCTTGTATGTGCGCTACGGCAGCCCGGCCAAGGACCTGGTGGCCGACTTGAAGCAACTGCTTAAATCAGCGTAGATCACTTTGCTATAAAGAAAAGAGCTGCTACCGCTTGTTGAATAAGCGGCAGCAGCTCTTTTTGCTTAAAGGCGGTGGGCTCTTATTCGGTCGAAATGCCGCGCATGGTGATCACACCACCCAGTTGCGCCGTGTCCGACTTGATGCGGTTGGCCAAGCCTTCGGGCGACGAACCGACCACCTGCCAGCCCTGCACAAACAACTGCTGGCGAATCACCGGGCTGCGCACGATGTCGCTGATCGCGGTCGACAACTTGGCCACGTAGGCCTTGGGCATGGACGCCGGTGCGGCCACGCCGTTCCAGATTTCCATCTGGAAGCCACGGATGCCGATTTCGCTCATGCTGGGCACATCGGGCACCAGCGAACTGCGTGCGGCCGAGGTGACGGCAATCGCCTTCAGCTTGCCGGCCTTGACCTGTGCCATGGCCAGCGCCGGCGGCAGCATGGCAATTTCAATCTGCCCGCCCAGCATGCTGTTGAACACCTGTGCGTAGCCCGGGAAGGGAATGTGCACCGGGTTGATGCCGCTCTTGAGCTTGAGCAACTCCATGCCCAGGTGGCCCACCGTGCCCACGCCCGGCGTGCCGTAGCTCCACTTGTCGCCGGCATTGCGCGCGGCCACAAAGAAGTCGGTTGACGAGGCGTTCGCGCCGCCACCCACGTTCACCGGCGCGGCCAGCACCAGCGGCGCCGTGCCAATGAGCGAGATCGGGGCCAGGTCTTTGATGGGGTCGTAAGGCACCTTGGGGTTGAGCAACTTGGCAATCGTCATGTTGCCGTTGATCATCAAACCTATGGTGTGTTGGTCAGTGGCCTTGGCCACCACGTCCGCGCCGATGTTGCCACCCGCACCAACCTTGTTTTCCACGATCACCGGCTGGCCCAGGGCCTTGGCCAAGGGTTCGGCAATGGCGCGCGCCGTCAGGTCGGGTGACGAGCCGGCAGGAAAGCCGACCACGATCTTCAGCGGTTGGCTGGGCCAGCCGGCGGCGTTGTCGGCCGGGGCGGCGGCGGGCGCGGCCTGTGCCGACAGCCAGGGCGCCGCAACCACGCTGGCCACTGCGGTGGCGATGGCAGCGCGGCGTAGACGTGATGTGGATGGGCTATTGCGTTTGCTTGGGCGGGATGGGCGAGTGGTCATCTGGTTGTCCTCATTCTTGTGGTGCGGCACTGGCCGAAATCGTCATGAAAGCGCAAACAACAACGCCAGCGGCTTGCGCTGGCGTGGTGGTGGAAACCTGAACGTTTCAGAAAAAAGGCGCCGGGTGAGCGGCGCCTGTCTATTAAATGAACCAGTGCGTCAGGCGTAGTATGCCAGCGCCTTTTTCATCTTCTTCATGGCGGCCGATTCAATCTGGCGAATCCGCTCGGCACTCACACCGTAATCGGCGGCCAGCTCGTGCAGCGTCATGCCGCCAGAACCGTCGTCGTTGACCTTCAACCAGCGCTCTTCGACGATGCGGCGGCTGCGTGGATCGAGTTCGCTCAGTGCGGTGCTGATACCGTCGCTGGCGAGTGCGTCACGCTGACGCGCTTCGAGTTGGGCCGTAGGCTCCTGGTGTGTATCGGCCAGGTAGGCGATGGGGCCGTAGCTGTCTTCCCCGTCTTCGGATGGACCGGGGTCGAGCATCACGTCACCGCCCGACAGGCGGGTTTCCATCTCGATGACTTCTTCACGCTTGACGTTGAGCTGCTCGGCCATCGAGTTGATTTCGCCTTCGCTCAGCGTGTCGCGGTGTGTGCCATCAGCGGCATCGGCCTTGAAACCTTGCTTCATGGACCGCAGATTGAAGAACAGCTTGCGTTGGGACTTGGTGGTCGCCACCTTGACCATGCGCCAGTTCTTCAAGATGTATTCGTGGATCTCGGCCTTGATCCAGTGCATGGCGTAGCTCACCATACGCACGCCCTGGTCGGGGTCGAAACGTTTGACGGCCTTCATCAAGCCAACATTGCCTTCTTGGATCAGGTCACCGTGTGGCAGGCCATAGCCCAGATATTGGCGGGCGATGGACACCACCAGGCGCAGGTGCGAAAGCACCAGCTTTCCTGCGGCATCCACATCACCGTCGTTCTTCAACTGGCGGGCGTACTGCTGCTCTTGCTCCAGGGTGAGCATGGGCATGTGGTTGACGGCCGAAATATAGGCGTCAAGATTGCCCAGGGACGGTACAAGCGTCCAAGGATTTGCAGAAGTCAGTGCCGGTGCCATGGTTCCAGTTTGAATGTTCATACCAGATTCCCTTTCTCAGAACGAAATATTAGCACTCTATGGAGTTGAGTGCTAACGCGGAAGTTCCATATCTCTCTATGGAGTTGATAGCTTTTGTTTGGGATGCGCTTTAGACCCGGCAGAACCCGCAATCCAGGTATCAGCCTTAGACCTGTGCTGGGGCTTCGCGCTTTCTTTAAGTTATTGATGCATAAAGGATTTTTCGAGCTGCCCTACTCAGGTTGCGTAAGGTTTGATCCTGCTTCTGAGAAAAGATTGTTCGATTTTTCGAAACGCTGTTATTCCTTGGAAGCGACCTCGGCGCGACGCTTTTCCACCCTAAAAATGGTGCGGAGATAGCGCCTTGCCAGGCTGATGGCGCATAGGATGGCGGCTAACCGTTAGGCTGTATTGGTTCAAACAAGTGTCTGGTGCCGAAAAGACCGGGCGCCGTGGGGTACGGGCTGGCCGTGTTTAGTCAGCTGGCGGAGCGCGATACGTCCGTGGTGTGTAAGGCCGACAGTGCGGCGCCGTCGTGGCCCCACCATGTGCGCAGGTCATCAAAGGTCACGCGGCAACCGGTGCAACGGTAGAGGCCAGTGGGCGTGAGCGCACCGGTGCTGTCTCGGTCAATCACGGGGCGGTAGCTGGTAGCGCCGCAATGGCCACATTTGTATATGGTTTTGTACTGCATGGTTTAGCAGTACTGTAAGGGCACACAGGTGTTTCGGTCTGGAACAGTGTGTAACAACCAAGCAAAGATCAGGGCTTACCCGTAAAAAATCCTTGCCTTGAGAGGCCAGATGGGCTGCCTATTCCATGCCAAATACGGCCAATGTTGTGATCCAACGGCTTGGGCTTACTATCAAAAAGTAAGCCAGCCAAGCCTTGGTCGCACTTGGCGTCAGACCGGTAGCGGAATACTCGGCTGGAACTTGCTGCGCTTCAAGCTGAAGAAGGCTTTTACATTGCGCACATTGGCGTCGCTGGTGAAGAGGCGCTGGGCCAGCGCGAGGTAATCCGGCATGTCGCGCGCAAAAACGATAAGGCAAAAGTCTGGACCCGGCGACACCCGGTAACACTGCTGCACCGCAATGTCGTCGGCCACGCGAGCCTCAAACCCATCCAGGGATTCTGCGTCTTGCCGGTCAAGCGTGATCTCCACAATCGCCGTCAGCCCGTAGCCCAGGCTTGGCGCCAATCGCTCCGGGTTCAGCACGGCAATTTGCCGCTCAATCAGGCCCGCATCCAGCAATCGCTTCACGCGTCGCAAGCAGGTCGGTGGCGAAACGTGGATTTGCTCGGCCAGGGCTTGGTTGCTCAACGAGGCATCACGCTGTAGCTGCTCCAGCAAGCGAAAGTCCGTGGCATCTAATTCAATTTCTTTCATTTAAATGAAAATATAAACCAAAAATTTCACATGACTACATTGGTGAAATTTTTAGACTTTTATTGTGAAATTTTGAACGCATATGTCACGCTATCTCGCCTACGATGCGCTCCATTCTTTTACAGGAGTCTGTTATGTGCGGTATCGTTGGTGCAGTTTCTACACGCAATATTGTTCCAATCTTGGTGCAAGGGCTGCAACGCCTCGAATACCGTGGCTACGATTCCTGCGGTGTTGCCGTCCATGCCGGTAGCCTGGACGGCCAAGCCGCCACGGGCCTGCAGCGCGCCCGCAGCACTTCTCGTGTGGCGGAGTTGATGGCCCAGGTGGAAGAAGACAAGGTCGCTGGCGGCACCGGCATTGCCCACACCCGCTGGGCCACCCACGGCGCGCCCGCCGTGCACAACGCCCACCCCCATTTCAGCCACGGCAGCGGTGCCGATGCCGCCACCAAGCCTGGGCGTATTGCCTTGGTGCACAACGGCATCATTGAAAACCACGACGAACTGCGCACTGCATTGCAAGCGCGCGGCTACGTGTTCCAAAGCCAGACCGATACCGAGGTGATTGCCCATCTGGTTGACAGCCTTTACGACGGCGACGTGTTCGAGGCCGTGAAGGCGGCCGTGCGCCAACTGCGCGGTGGCTACGCGATTGCCGTGTTCTCCAAAGACGAGCCGCATCGTGTGGTTGGTGCGCGCGCCGGCTCACCGCTGATCTTGGGAGTGGGCCAGCAGTCGTCGGAAAACTTCCTGGCCAGCGACGCTATGGCGCTTGCGGGTGTGACCGATCAGATCGTTTACCTGGAAGAGGGCGATGTGGTCGACATGCAGCTCGGCAAATACTGGATCGTCGACAAGGCCCACAAGCCGGTCACCCGCACCGTGAAAACCGTGCACGCGCACAGCGGCGCTGCGGAGTTGGGGCCGTACCGCCACTACATGCAGAAAGAGATCTTCGAGCAACCCCGCGCCATTGCCGACACGCTCGAAGGTGTGGTGGGGATCACGCCCGATCTGTTTGACGGCCAGCCCGGTGAAGACGGCCGTATTGCCAGCGCGGCGCGTGTGTTCAAGGAAATTGACTCTGTGCTGATCCTGGCGTGTGGCACCAGTTATTACAGCGGTTGCGCGGCCAAGTACTGGCTGGAGTCGATTGCGAAGATCCCTACGCAGGTGGAGATCGCCAGCGAGTACCGCTACCGCGAATCGGTGCCCAACCCCAAGACGCTGGTGGTCACCATCACGCAATCCGGCGAAACCGCCGACACCCTGGCCGCACTGCGTCACGCGCAAAGCCTGGGCATGCAACACACACTGACCATCTGCAACGTTGCCACATCCGCCATGGTGCGCGAATGCGAGCTGGCCTACATCACACGTGCGGGTGTGGAAATTGGCGTGGCTTCGACCAAGGCTTTCACCACGCAGTTGGCAGGCTTGTTCTTGCTGACCCTGGCCTTGGCCCAATCCAAAGGCCGTCTGAGCGACGCGCAAGAGGCCGAGCATTTGAAGGCCATGCGCCATTTGCCAGCCGCGCTCCAGGCCGTGCTGGCGCTCGAGCCGCAAATCATCAGCTGGGCCGAAGACTTTGCCAACAAAGAAAACGCACTCTTTCTTGGCCGTGGCCTGCATTACCCGATCGCACTTGAGGGCGCGCTCAAGTTAAAAGAGATCACCTACATCCACGCCGAAGCGTATGCCGCTGGCGAACTTAAACACGGCCCCTTGGCGCTGGTCACCAGCGAGATGCCCGTGGTCACGGTGGCACCGAACGACGCATTGCTCGAAAAACTCAAAAGCAATATGCAAGAGGTGCGCGCACGCGGCGGTGTGTTGTATGTGCTGGCCGATGCAGATTCGCGCATTGAAAGCGGTGAAGGCCTGCACGTGATCCGAATGCCTGAGCACTACGGTGCGTTGTCGCCGCTGCTACACGTGGTGCCGCTGCAGTTGCTGTCGTATCACACGGCATGTGCGCGAGGGACTGACGTAGACAAGCCCCGCAACCTGGCGAAAAGCGTGACAGTGGAATAAGACAAGGCCCTTCGGGGCCTTTTTTGTTGTCTTAAATTGACTAAAGATATGGATAATTTCTATAGGTAAAAAGTCAAATTTACTAAAAATTATCAATTGTGGATAATTTGGACAAATATCTTTTTTACTGTGTGTAGAGCACAAAAGTGAAGGTCATCAGGAGTGTTTATCGGCGTGAGTCTCCGACGTCTTGATGCGAAAGGTGAGCTTCTACGGGGACCAATGGCGTTTTAGGCGGATTGAGTCGGTGGGCCGAGTTAGAGCGACCAGTCAAAAGCTGTTATTCCAAGCAATTAAAGTCGAAAGTGCCGAATTAGAGTCGAAAGTCTCGAGCTAGATTTGGCGTGCTTTTATTGCTTTGATGTACTTCTAAAGTCGAAAGTGAAGTCATTGACGGCATGAAACTTTCGGCCGTTGAGCACCACCGGAAAGTCGCTACGGGTGTCGACTATGGTGCCATCGAGATCAACGATTGCGGCAGGCCTGGCTCAATGGTGCAACTTAATAGAGTTTGAAAACACAAAATAGAGTTTGCAAAATTTGAGGCCTAGATCGTACAGGCCGAGAAATAGAGTTTGCAAATTATGAACCGTGGTCCCGCCGAGGTGCTGCTCTGCAGGGCAACCGGGCCTTTCCGGGGCTGAAGACAACCTCGAGTTGCCACCCATTTGTGGGTATCTTGGGTAGGTTAGGTTGGGCTCCCGTGTCCATTTTGGGTCGGCAGTGCATTCTTGGTGGGAGAAGTTTAAGTCGATGCCAACACGCAGCCGCACTTCTTGAATTTCTTGCCAGAGCCGCAAGGGCAGGGTTCATTGCGCCCGATCTTGATTCCGGCGGAAACCTGCTTGATCCTTTGAATTGCCAGTGGACGCCCTCCCGGGCGCCACTGTGGTATTGGATTGGCCTTGATTTCCGAGACTAGCTGGCGTTGGTTCGCGAGGGTCATGCGGGCCTGGGGTGTCAGGCCTTCCTCGTAGGCCTGAAGCCGCTCCATCTCCCGCTCGGCTTCTGAGTACACCCCGCAGTAGGCCAGAACGACGGCGTATTGCGCGCGGACGTCCAAATGCCGATTCAGCAGTTGGTTGCCCACTACCACCGGCATGACGTATCGCTCAAGGACTTCGCGCGCGCCCACGAAATCATGTCGTTCGACAAACTCGTCAGCGAGGTCTTGCCCGACACGTATGAGCGAGTCAATAGCGCCGGCCATGTTGTAGAACTTCATGGCATGGATTCGCGTTAAAGGCGCGAGCACATTGAGCTTGCCGGCCACCATTGCCTTGAGTTCAAGAGCATCCGCGAGCCGCTTAATGTCTGCATGATCAAGTCCCGGCTTGTTGATAAAAGCCCAGAGAGCGTCATTCTTTGCGCCAACGACCTGCTCCGGGCGAATGCCGAGAACCGCAAAGGTTTCGTCGATCACCTGCTCGACCACCCCCAGCGAGCTTTCGTAGCGCCGCAAACGAAAGAGAGCCGCCGCGGCGTTGTATAGGAAGATGCGTCGGTGGACAGTTTTCACCGGTAATCGGCTGTCCAACTCGCGAATCGCTCGTTGAACCCCCTCCTCGTTACCTTGATTCGAGTAATGAAGCATTCGCTTCATCAGGAAGGAAAGAGCTTCGTCCTCACCGAGCACTCCGCTGTCGATCAATTGCTCCATCGCCGCCAACCTAGGCGCCACACGGTCCATTTGTCCGAGCTTCATGTCCGAGAAGACAAGACCATCGAGAGCCCAATACCGCTGTTCGGGATCTGATCCGTCTTGGGCTACCAGCGCCTCTAGGCCGTGCCAGACCTCGACGGCAACGCCCATCTCATGGAACATCTCTTCGCCGATGAGGTCTACTAGCGTCTTGACGTCTCCAGTGGCCAGCAGAAGCCGCGTGTAGAGCGAGAGGCGCGCCGTGTTGCGACTACGTTGGAACGCCTCGATCATTAGGCTCTTGAGCGCGACTCGAGCCCTTGACGCGACATCGGCAGGCATGCTTGAAAGGTGTTGGCTTCCCACAATACGAATGGCGTCATGCAGTCGGATCTCCTTGTTTCCATAGATTTCCACGACTCCAGCAGTTCGTAACGCCCGGATCACGCCGGCCACAGTTCGCTCATCCATATCCAGGGCAGCGTCCAGCAGCTTGTAGATTTCGGCTGGGAGAAGGCCAACATCGGACAGGCTCAGCACCGCGATCGATTGTTGGGCGGCGATGGGGAACGCACCGAAGACTTTCGCCAAGATGATTTCTTGCGCTGTTTGGGTCAGGTTGGTCAATGCCTCGACGGCGTCGCACATCTGGTCGATGTGCCCCTCGTAGTCTTCGCGAGCAATCGTAGCGGCACTCCTGACGAATAATGGCATGCCAGCCGTTAGTGTCTTCAGACGCCCCATGGCGGCGGCGTTCCCTCGACCTCCCCACCCGACAGCCGCCGCCGCAACATCGTCGACACCCCACCCATTCAGAGGCTCTCGCGTCAGGCCCAAAAGGGCTTCGATCTCGGACAACGTTCCTATCGGCTGCGCCAGGAGCACGAATTTAAGGGCCGATGTGACATCAGCTATACGTTTGAGGCTCTCAGCCGAAACGCGGTGTACGTTGTCCAGCACAACAATCGGTGAGAGGCCCTCGCGCTTGAGGTAGATGTCCAACTGGCGCAGTGACTCGACGCCGGTGGCGCCCGGTAACAAGACCTGGCGCACCACATCCGAACCGGCGCCGGCCAACTTCGCCGCTAACTCACGTACCAGCGAGAGGGCGAGGGCCTCACTCGGAGTTTCTGAGCAGTCAAAGTACGCGCAGTTGTGGCGGCTATAGGTCGCCGCCTGTGATGCCCATGCAGTCTTTCCGGCACCCGAGAAGCCGGAAACGATCCGGACCCGGGAACTTGAGTCGATTTGAGGTTCGTGCTCTTGGGGGCGGTATTGCTCAGGAGGAGCGGGGAAGTCCTGCAACTGAACCAGGATCTGGTCGAAAAGTGACGGTAAATCTGAGATCACGAAGGTGTGATCCATATGGGGAGCTTCCCCGGCAGAGGCTGCCTGAACGCGTCCAGCCAGCTTCCACAAGAGGGAGTCGGGCGCTAGCATGGCGAGCGGCACTTTCGCGGCTCGATCAATGCACCATGAGACAGCCTCCTCAATGCTCGCCCAAGCCGGCGGAAGCTGACCAAGGTCACCAGAACACGCGCGGCCTGGCCACAGAATTTCAATATCGTCCGCCAGTTTTCCTGTCTCGACCTGATCCCTTAAGGACGGCCCCAAGGGGCGGTTGACCACCAGCACGAACTTCGCTCGGCCCCGCCGCCGGCCGTGCAAGTGTTCTTGCCGCAGCGCGTCGAACCGCTCCAGTGCCGATTTGATGTCAACCGGCATGATTGCCTGGCCGCGAGTCTTGACTTGGATGTAAGTCTGTCCTGCTGGCGTGATGACCTCAATGTCCTCATCACGCTCGACCATTATCGAGGTCGCGCCGATCTGCGCGGCATTAAGAAGACATGCGGCGGCATATAGGTGCTGATATAGGAAGCCGCGGTGCACAGCTTCAATGCGGATCTCTTGGGCTGGATCAAGCGTCTGGGTATGGGTCATATCGGCAAGAAAACTTGGCGTCGGGGCTCACGGGGCAATATGCCTGCGCTAGCAGATTCCCCCGTCTGAATGCAATACCTATGCTGTCTGCCGCTAACGGCGGAGTTTGCATTCACGTCATTCTGCCGACTATCCGTACGTTAACGAACGCCAGATTGATGCACTCGATGTCTCCCTTACTTGGGAAACTCCACTCTATATATTAGGCGACTTCAAAAACAAGACGGCGCGAGCAACGATTCAGCGCCTTACTCAGGGAGCTAAAGGATGGAACGAAAACGATTGGTGGGCGCAGCCGCGCAGGACGAGGCCTTGCGGGCGCTAACCCATTCGCGAGCTGGCATCGAATCCTCTCTTGCGCCCTTCGAGCCCAAAAGTACGTTCGAGGTCTGGTTTTCGACTTACCGTGGCATCGAAGAGCTGATCAACCTGCCGGGAGAACTGCGTGGCGAGCCGCTCCTCGAAGAAATTTTGGGTTTGTCCCTGCTTGACATGGATGGCGCGCTGCAGGCATTACCGTCCATCAAGGCAGGACTGGAGTCTCGCTTCTCCCGATTGGTAGCACAGCGACTGATGCGCATGCTCATCCAACTGCATGCCATCGCCACATCGTTTGCGATGCATCAGTTGCCTGCGGCTCGGGAGTTGACGAACGTCGGCGCCGCCATCGGCTACTTGCAGTCTCGCCGACGGCATCTGCTGGCCCTCCTTCACACGATTCCCGGCATCTGCAGGGGAACTCAGCGGCTGAACGATCTGGACGGCTTAAATCAGTTCCTTTACCTGATCGAGACTGCGGGCCTTGGGACAACTTCGATGCATCACAACATCATGCTGGCGCGGGTGTACCCGGATTTCGCCTTGGACGTCGAAAATGTGGGAATCCTGGCAAGCCACAGCTTCCACGGGCTGGACTTGTTGTTTCTAGAGCCTGAGCGAACAGCCATCACTGAAATGGCCGATGTCGACTTCACCGAGGTCAAGCTTGTTACTGTGAACCGCCGACTGATTTTTTCCAAGGCCGAGCTGGTGAACAATCTCGCGTTCATCGGGGCGGCATACGCAGAGTTCAAACTGCACGAGACATCATATGGCCAGTTGGCCACGTTCATCCACAGCCTGCTTCCTTTGGTGGTTGACGAGTATTTCGTTCGACTAACGGTTAAGCGCTTAGATGACTTGTGCTCAGCGCAGAAACTGCCCGATGCTCTCAGAAGTGCGCTTGTTATTGACAGCGCTGACTACGTCGACAATACCAGCACCTACGCGCCGTTCACCCGCGTCGGCAGCGACTTGGTCACTTCGATCACCCTACTCAGTCGATTCGCAAATCACTGGAAGAATGTCTGTCTGAACCGGGTTCGTCGATACCAGATCCGCTCCGGATTTATCTTTGAGCGGTCGGTCAAAGTTGCGCTGCGGGCCCAAGGGTTCGATGTCACGGAGATCAAGAGAGTCGGACGCGCCGAGTTCGACGTCGTTGCGACGCTCGACGGTGTGATCTACAACGTTCAGTGCAAGAACAACCTCGTCGATTTGAATCGGATCGAGGCCGACGTGCGAAGGTTTGTTCGCTACAACAGCTTCCTTGACCGGGCCTACCGGAAGGCCATCGAGAAGGAGCGCAGCCGCGAGCACGTGCTCGTGGGAGAACTGGGCCTGACTGCGATCAAGAATTTCGTTGTGAGCCGCTTCCCGGTCGCAACGCAGAACCCCCGCGTTTTGGCCTACGGTGAGATCTCACGATTCAGGTCCGTTGCAGAGGCTGCATAGGATCAATCACATGTGCGCAAGTGCACAGGATCCACCCGTCCCACCGTTGCTCAAAGCCAGGTAGTTTTATGGGGACATTTTGCTTCCGTCGTTGTTGCCATATGAGCGGCTTGGTTGCAAGTGACTTAGCGACGCAGGATTTAGAGCGCAGTTTCGAACCGTAGTTACTGCCCAGCTTTAGGTGAAAGGTCCGATCCTAGAAAGAGGCTGACGATGTGGCAGTCGGCTCAGCATAGTTGCCAAACAACTAGTAGGTAGTGTCCGCTGATCGCACACGGTGGAAAGGTGCCGCAGGCACTAGTTACGCCGTTCGCTCGCTGGTTCTGGGCCGTTCATCGTTTGCCTCATGCTCGTGTAGCATGCAAGGACTAAATAAACATTCTGGGGGGAGCAATGAAGCTGCGCATGCTAACGGTCTCGAATTTCCGTTGCTACAAGGCCCCGTTCACGATCTCGTTTGACGATCTGACGACGTTGATCGGCAAGAACGATGCGGGTAAATCGACCCTGCTCGAAGCGTTGGATGTCTTCTTTAACGAAAAAGTTCTGGACAAGCACGACGCCTCGAAAGGTGGCGATGCCAAGGCAGTAACCATCACCTGCGTGTTCGGTGATCTCCCGTCCGACATGATTTTGGATGAAACAGCGACCAGTAGCCTCGGCGACGAGTTCATGCTTAACGCGAGCGGCTTTCTCGAGATCACGAAGATTTTTAATTGTTCGATCGAGAAACCTAAGCTAACGACGATCCAGCTAAAGGCTGTCCATCCGACAGCGGCTAGTGTCAATGACCTCCTCTTACTAAAAATTGACGAGCTGAAAGATCGGGCTCAAGTAATTGGCGTTGATCTCAAAACAGTAAACAAGACTGTCAAACAAGAGCTGCGATCTGCTATCCGTGCCCAAGTGCAGGATCTCAAGTTGGCTGAAGCGAACGTGGTCCTAGTGGGCGATGGCGTTGACGACAAAGGTAATGCAGCCAAGGTCTGGGACGGTCTTAAGAGCTCTTTGCCGCTTTTTGCCTTGTTCAAGAGCGACCGCCAAAGCTCCGATCAGGATGTGGAGGCCCAGGATCCGCTGAAACTCGCAATAAAGGATGCGCTGGCAGCAAAGGCGGTGGAGCTTCAGGCAGTGATGAGCCATGTTGAGCAAGAGGTCAAGAAGGTGGCAGACCTCACGCTAACTAAGCTTCGAGAGATGGACTCTGGCGTTGCAGCCACACTTGCTCCCAAGTTTGATAAACCCAATTGGTCCTCCTTGATCAAAGCCAGTATCACTGGTGACGAAGAGATCCCGCTCAATAAACGAGGCAGCGGTGTCCGTAGGTTAATTCTTCTCAACTTTTTTCGTGCCAAAGTAGAGCGATCGATCCTTGAGAAGGGTGCCCAGTCGACCATCTATGCGGTCGAAGAGCCAGAGACCAGTCAGCATCCCCACAACCAGAGGTTGCTTATGCGGGCCCTACAGCAGTTGGCGTGTGGCGACGATCAGGTCATAGTGACCACACACACACCGACCTTAGCTCGCGCTCTTCCGAGTTCAAGCCTTCGGTTTTTATCCCGAGACGCTGCAGGTCAAAGGTCTATCCAGTGCGGCGGGGATGAGGCGGTGAACGCAGCTATAGCTGCGAGCTTGGGTGTGCTTCCAGATCATGCCGTCAAGGTCTTTGTAATCGTCGAAGGAATTCACGACATCACTTTCCTAAAGAATCTGAGCAAGCTTCTCCGTTCGCATGGAGAGGCTGTGCCGGACTTGGACGCCCTTGAGATGGCGGGCGAGTTAGTTTTTGTCCCAGCAGGTGGAGCTAACAACTTGGCGCTTTGGGCATCAAGGCTGTACACGCTCAATCGGCCCGAGTTCCATCTATACGATCGGGATGCGGGTGCGGCTGAGCCACCAAAACATCAAGCGAAGGTCGATGCAGTAAATCAGAGGCCTGCTTGTAAAGCAGTCTCAACAACGCGGCGAGAGGTGGAGAATTTCATGCATCACGAAGCGGTCAACGCATGCGCGAATGCCTTGCAATTACCGCTCACACTCAACGCGCCCTTCGGGCCTGACTCGGACGTTCCTGCGGACCTTGTCGCGGTGCTTAACCCGCTTGCCCCTGCGAGTTCTAAGTGGGGGCAGAACCGGGTGAAGGCATGGTTGGCCGAAGTAGTTCTAGCCAGCATGACTCCACAGATGGTGGCCGAAGTCGATCCAGATCGCGAGATGAAGTCATGGTTGACAGACATTGATCGCATGTTGCTTTTAGCCGTGTAGCGCGGAGCCGGCTTCGCTCCAGATTGCTTTCTCGACTCTCGAGCCCATGACAACGACTGCGTCCGATGCGGAAACGGCTGTCGAGGAAGCGGGGGACAAGGGTTCATTAGAGATGCACATGCCAGTGATCAATGTTCCCACTCCGCTTGCCAGGGAAATAGCCGATAGCTATACCCAAAAAATCGAGGAAAGAACGGGGATCGCCTTTGGACGCTAGCTCCCGTCGAATGGTTCGGCGAATCATTTCCGAATAACGTGCGCCGAGCAGATGCAGATAAAACACTTTCCGTTGTTTGGCGCTCCTGAAAGTTGAAAAAAAATTATGACCAATGCAGTCCCTCTTGCTCAAGGCCCTATCGTTGACCTTGCGATTCACACGCTTGGCTGGAAAGCCTTCCAAGACCTTTGCGCCCAGATCTGCTCGGTGGCCTTCTCGAAGACTGTCTCGATCTATAGAGAGGCACAAGACGGAGGTCAGGATGCAGTCTTCTTTGCGCACGGGATCGGGAGTGAAGGAATTCCGGGTGAGGTCACGGTCCAATGTAAGTTCAGCAGCAAGGAAAATCTGCGCCTGCGTGCAAACGATGTGACGTCAGAGCTTGCTACCGTGCGAGAGTTGACCGCCTCTGGGCGCGCGAAAATTTACTACCTAATCACAAGCCAAGGCGTTGATGCGCCAGTAGCAGCGGAAATTCGCGCTAGGTTAGCCGAAGCCGGCGTTGTTGAGCCCCATGTGCTGGGCCGAGAGTGGCTTACGCAACAGATTCGTGCCAGCGCTCGGCTTAGGGCGTTGGTGCCGCGAGTTTATGGTCTCGGCGACTTGTCCACGATCCTCGATGAGCGGTGTGCAGAACAGACACTAGCGCTGCTAGGGCATCTAAGACCCAGTTTAAAGGTGTATGTTCCGACGTCAGCTCATCGGCAAGCAATTCATGTGTTGTCTGAACACAAAATCGCACTATTGCTTGGAGCCCCGGCGACTGGCAAGTCAATGCTTGCAGCGATCCTTGCGACTACCGCAATTGACGGTGAGAGTCATGCTTGCATGAAGTGTGATGGGCCTCTGGAGCTTGCGGCTCGCTGGAATCCAAACGAGAAGAACCGACTTTACTGGGTAGATGATGCCTTTGGGCCAAACCAGTTGCGCTCTGATTACGTGGATGGATGGATCGCGGCCATGCCTAAGGTCAAAGCCGCGATTGAGCTGGGGAACCGCTTTATCTTGACTTCTAGGAGTCACATTTGGTTTGGTGCGAAGCCGAAACTTGGTACGCGTAACCTTCCCGTACTCGCAGATGGGAGGGCTGTCGTTGACCTAGGTACCCTAAGTCCTGAGGAGCGGGAGCAAATCCTTTACAACCACGTAAAGGCGGGTAACCAAACCGCGCTATGGAAAGCCCGGCTTAAGGGGTATCTACCGCAGTTGGCGAAAAATCCAATGTTGTTGCCTGAAATTGCGCGCCGGCTGGGAGACCCCAGCTTCACAAAAGGAATTCGAATTTTTTCTACCGATTTGGATAAGTTCGTATCGAAACCAGAGGAGTTCTTGAAACAGACGATTCAGGAGCTTGACGACGCGCATCAGGCTGCGATGACCTTGGTCTTTCTTCGTCAAGGAAAGCTACCGGCACATGAACTTTCAGGTGGGGCGACAAATTTAGTTTCGGCGAAATATGACGTGACCTCACGCGCCATTGCAGAGGCACTTCCTCAGTTGAATAGGTCATTTCTTTCCGTACGTCAGGACGGCGCTAGTCAAATTTGGGGCTTCGTTCATCCTACATTCACCGACGCGATTAGCAGCATGCTAAGCGCGCGCCCTGACCTTGTGGAGCTTTATGTTCAAGGAGCTCGACTCGAGACGTTACTGACTGAGGTCGTGTGTGAGGGAGCTTCTTCTATTCGCGATGCAGTTGTAGTTCCAGTGGCGGCCTCTGGCCGACTGGTCGAGCGATTGCTTGGTGCGCCAGATGAGCCGGATATCAATAGATTGGTCTTCGGATTCTTAGCCACTCGCGCGTCCGACGCTGTGGTCACGGATGTCATTGCGTCGGGGAGTGAAATACTCCGGCGTGAGTCCAGCAGTTTTTGGCGAGCTTCGAGTGACCCGAGGCTGCGACTTCTTGCCCGAGTAAACAAGCTGCATCTCTTGCCCGACGACATTCGATGGGATGTTGCCTATGAACTTGAGAGGTTCGCGCTGCAAGATTTCGACGTATCGTTTCTGGATGATGATGACATCCTGGCGCTGCTCCAACCAACGCGCATTCTGAACCTTGGTCTGCTGCTGGCAGGCACACTTGACAGCTCTTTGCCAACCAAGATATCTGAGATCGCGGAACAGGCTGATCCCGATTACGACGTTCCTGACCAATTTGACCAAGTGCGCAGCTTTGTTCGTCAGTTAAGAGATACCTTTCTGGAAGACGAAAATTTTCAAACAAGGCTGCAATCGTTGGATGTCGTGATCGACGATGCAATTTCGGAAGTGTCGAAGAAGAAGACACCTGAAGAGGAACCTGATAGTTGGCCAGAAATCTCACCTGCGAAGGTAGCACCGGCCCCAAAGGGACGGTCGATGTTCAGTGACGTTGATGAATAGCGATATTCCGCCGTTGTATTGGTGTTATCCAGGCGCACTTTAGTCGCTTCACATTTGCTCTCGGACTACTCAAGTAGTGACGATGAAAACACTAATCGCGTCAGGCTGCCACCGAATGGTTGTTTGACCTCCAGGATGCAGTGGTTAGTGTCTTGGAAGAGCGCAGACGTTCTCCCTAAACAACGGAGCCTGGCACTTCGACATCGTCAAAGTGCCCTGTTCGGGTTTACACCGCCCAGCAAGCGCAGCCTAACGCGCCCCAAAAACTCTTGAAGTCAGAAACAGGC
The DNA here is from genome assembly GCF_049316285.1 of Variovorax sp. HJSM1_2. Taxonomy (NCBI): domain Bacteria; kingdom Pseudomonadati; phylum Pseudomonadota; class Betaproteobacteria; order Burkholderiales; family Comamonadaceae; genus Variovorax; species Variovorax sp. HJSM1_2. Next base: position 219,483 of record NZ_JBMOXA010000005.1, read on the forward strand.
GCATCCCCCGCCCATGACTTCGCGTGCTGGTGACCATGTACTTGGCAAGCAGTCGCACATGCGCAGGCCACGTTTTGCATTGCGGCCTGTAGGGGCTTGCCTTCAGCCTCGCCCCAAGCGCCATAACCTTTGAATGTGCGCACCGGCGACCAATCTGGCATCGCCAGCGGCGGCTCAGAATCGTCGTGCGTCGCAAAGTCGCCCGCACCCCACACCACACGTCCACCCACCACCGTCAGCAGAGAGGTCGTGTCGATCAAGTCACTCTCGGCACAGGAGAAGAAATCGCGATCGGGCACCATCAGGTCGGCCAGCATGCCTTCTTCGATCCGTCCCTTCTTTCCTTCCTCATTGCTGAACCAGGTCACTTTCTCTGACCACATGCGAAGCGCGGTCTCGCGATCCAAACAGTTGCGTTGAGGATAGAGCTGCATCCCTCCGACAGTCTTTCCTGTAATGAGCCAAGAGAGCGAAACCCATGGGTTGTATGAAGCCACCCGCGTCGCATCCGTGCCTGCGGAAACCTTCAGGCCCTTTTCCAGCATCTTGGCTACCGGCGGTGTCGCCTCCGCAGCGCCGTGTCCATAGCGCTCGACGAAGTATTCGCCTTGGTACGCCATGCGGTGCTGTACAGCAACGCCGCCGCCTAATGCTGCAATACGGTCCATCGATTGTTCGGAGATGGTTTCCGCGTGGTCGAAGAACCAGTTCAGGCCTTCGAGGGGCGTGTCCTGGTTGACCTTCTCAAAGACATCCAATGCACGGCTGATGGTTTCATCGTAGGTCGCATGCATGCGCCATGGCCAGCGGTTCTGTGCCAGGACACGAACGACCTCTTCCAAGTCGTCCTCCATCTCTGATTGCATGTTAGGGCGGGGTTGGCGGAAGTCCTCAAAGTCAGCGGCCGAGAACACCAACATTTCGCCCGCACCGTTGTGGCGGAAGTAGTCGTCACCTTGCTTGTACTTGGACCCGGCGGTCCATCGCAGGAAATCATCTTTCTCTTGCTTGGGCTTTTGGGTAAACAAGTTGTAGGCCAGTCGGATGGTCAACTGCTTCTCTTTAGACAACTGTTCGATCACCTCGTAGTCTTCAGGATAGTTCTGGAAACCACCGCCGGCGTCGATCGCGCCCGTCACCCCCAGCCGATTGAGCTCGCGCATGAAATGCCGTGTGGAGTTGACTTTTTCGTTCGTTGGCTCGATTAGCCTTCAGGTTGAGTGCAATTACCACTTACGTTTGGCAAATTCAAGCGCCCAACATGGCTAGATCGGATGAGGATTTGAGTCAGCGTCCTACAGGGGGGGCGATGGCATTGATCCAGAACTAGACCTGCCAAGGCTGGCGGGGGCTGCCTGATTCAAGTTGAATAGACGGATTTTCCAGTCCTTGTCGAAATCAACGTCATGCGCAGCGGTGCCACGACCCAACTTCTCCTTGAGGCAAGGAAGAAGGGCGTGAGTCGTCACGGACTGAGTGCAGCCTCGACTTGCCCCACAACGCTCCCACTGTCGCGGCCAAGGGCAGCACTGATTTTCAAGATGACAAACAGCGTCTGCTGGCATTTAGAGGGCTCAATACGACCGTAGTAAGAGCGCTCCACATTGGCCATACTGGGCAGTGATGCCTGAGTAACTCCAGCTCCCAATCGCGCCTCCCGCACCACGGCCCCAAAAGCGTCAGCACAGGAATCCTTTGGTCAACTGACCTTTGCCTATATTAGGGATCAACCCTTCCTTGAAGGCCCACCGATTTGGCAAAAAATTCGAGGCTACGCCAATATTGATGCGGAAAGTCAACCTGAGTATCTAGTGAAATCTTCTGGGGCATATTGGTTGTGCTACCCAATATGCCTTGTTGAACCGCCACCATGGTCTGACATTAGATTGAGGCTTCGCGTCGATCCCGACGCTACGAAAGTCAGGTGTAAGCGAGGAGCCGACCGGTGAAGATCACGCCTGTCCATGCGGTCAGTGACACTCCCGCCCCGATTCGGGCAGCGACCGGGGTTATAGAGGCATCCGCCCAATCGTTCACGCGGCGGTAGACACCGCCGTGGAATACCAGCACGTTGAGGCAGGCGAGGATCAACAAACCAAGCTTCCAGGGTGCAGCTCCAGTGCCGGCAATCACCGTCGCTTGCGCACTGAGCAGTGCGATGCCTGTGATCACGGCGATGGCAAAACCGACATGGGAGACGGGCAGCAGATTGCGAGCAGCCGAGGTGACAGACACAACGTGGCGTCCAACTCCCAGCAATCGTAGGTCGAAAGTGAAAGCCGGGCCAACAAGGACAGCGATCCCGAGGATGTGGCTAGCTTCAAGCGCGGGATAGAGGTATTCGGCGCTGCGCACCGCCTCGCCGAGCGCAGAGCCCTGCAACAGCTTCAGCAGCGCGTTTAGTAATTCAGCCATGGTTCGTTCAATTCCGCTCGGTGCGATAGCGTCCGCTAGCCTTACTTCGGCAGCGGAGCCCGCACCGGAAGCGTGTTGCCAATGATCTGATTCACGGGAATTGCGTCAGGTCCGTACCAAAATACAACGGGCCGAAACAAGCCGTCGTCTGTCCGATTGATGTAGCCGACCGCCTGGAAGCGCTCCCCGATCTTCAGCGCGCGAGCCAGCCCCCACCTGCCCGACCAGGCCGGCGGCGCGATGACGATCTCTAGCCCCTTTTGGGAGCCTTTGTACGAGGGCGCGGCATTGACCCGGATGCTGTCCTCTGGATCTTGCAACTCTTTTGGAATAACCAGTCTGGGAGTGCGGGCGGGCAAGCTGGTATCCAGGGTTACATCGAATAGCGAGTGCGGATTACCCCAGACTCCATCGGAAGATACTGTTCCCGCGATGTAGATGAGATGGTCTGTGTTGAAGCCGGGCCACCCGTGATGTGCGAACGCCGGTAGGGCGGGTAAAAACGAGGCCAGCGCAGCAGCGCCGATGATCACGCGTCGTCGGCCGCGCGATACAGCCTTATTCCCAAGAATGTGTTTCTGGTCGGCATTGGGCATTCTTCATCTCTCCGCTTTAATCAGTTGCTCCACTAAGCCCACAGGGCACGACGTCTCCGCCAGCCCAGAGGCATCGGCACTAAATTTTTCAGACCCTTTATGTTGCGGCTCAGCAGTCAACCCGACTAGCTAATGAAAACTTAAAAGCTATATTAGTTGGGGTAATCAATGCTCCATGGCACACTTCCAGCGAGAGCTTACGCTGTCTCCTCATCGATAGGGTTGAACCTGCCGGGAGCCACGATTTCATGGGCGGGGGGCAGGGGATCAATGCCTCGGCCTCCACCAGAGCACTGCGGTCAAACTCAGGCTGGAGGTAAAGTTCGAACTATTTCTGCGAAATGGGTTTAAGCACCCGGCCAAAATCTGATGAGCCTCGCACCCGTGTAGAGATTCACGCTAGCCATCGGTTTTCCAACTCGCAAGTTGAGCACTTAAATTGGCCGACGTGATCAAATTTTCTACAGCTGTATCACCCATTCCCCGGCGTGGTACTGGGTACTCTACACAGCCAAATCGAAGCCTCTGGCCTTTATATCAACGTGCGGCAGATCTTCCAGGCCTGTACCAACGCATCGAAAACCACGGAATCGTAATGGTTGGCGCAAGGGCTGGCTGCACCATCGGCAAGCCTATTGCTGTCTCGATCCGGTGAAGCGCAGCGCTTTAACCACCAGAGAAAACGCAGGGGAAGGTTGTCGCTTGCTGGGGTAGTACAGATGGTAGCCAGAGAACTTGGGGCACCAGTCCTGCATTACACGCACAAGGCGGCCCGATTCGATGTGCTGCATCAGCTCATCTTCCGGCAGGAGAGTTATACCCATTCCAGCAAGGGCGGCATCCACCTGCGGAATGGTGGTGTTGAAGATCAAAGGTCCGTCGACACGGACATTGACCTTGCGGCCTCGCTTCTGAAAGTCCCACACGTACAGTCCACCAGAAGTCGGCATGCGCTGGTTAATGCATTGATGCATGGTCAGATCAGCGGGCGTCTTGGGGATGGGGTTGACCGCAAAGTAGTCGGGCGAAGCCACCACGGCCATCTGCAACGGCGGCCCGATAGGCACAGCGATCATGTCGTTATCAATCGTGTTTCCCATCCGAACGCCGGCATCGAAGCGATCGGCGACGATGTCTCGGAAGCCGTAATTCATGTCGAACTCCAGCTTGACCTCTTTGTACTCGCGCAGCAGTGGCATGAGTTTGGGCAAAAGAATCGTGTGCAGCACATGATCACCGCAGGTGATTCGCACGGTGCCAGCTGGCTTTTCGCGCAGCTCTGTCAAAGCTGCTAGCTCGGACTCGATCTCGTCGAAGCGGTGGCCAATGGCTTTCATGAGCCGTTCTCCGGCCGATGTCGGCGCCACGCTGCGCGTGGTGCGCGTCAGCAAACGGATCTGCAGTCCTTCCTCAAGTCCTCGAATGGCCTGGCTGAGCGCCGATTGCGTTACGCCGAGTGTGCCAGCGGCTTTGGTGAAGCTTCCTTCACGTGCGACCGTCACAAAAGCCAATAGATCATTGAAATTACGTCGAGGCATATGGATTCCGCTTGTCGTACTGACTGATTAGCATGAGTAATAAATGTATTAAGCATTCATTATCTAGTCAATTTCCTCAACGCTTGGCAAACTTCCTCAACGCTGAAAACACTCTCTGACAAGGCAATGCGTGACTGCCCTGTCGCCAATTTCCTAAGGAGCAACACATGAAAACATCCGCCGAGAGCACCTTCGCTACCACAGTAGAACATCACTTCAAAACGTCGGATCGACGCGATTTCCTGAAGATGGCAGGGACCGGCGTTGTGGCCGCGGGCATGTTGTCGAGCACCAGCGAGGTATTGGCCGCGACTCCGAACAAGAACACCGCGCTGCCGAACGGCGCCGACAATTTCTACACCAGCGACAAGCTGACGGTGCAGAAGGTCACTTTCAAAAACCAATACCAAATGACGGTGGAAGGCAGCCTCTTCGTGCCCAAGACACTTGATCGGAAGAAGCGTCATCCAGCCATTGTGGTCGGTCATCCCATGGGGGCGGTGAAGGAGCAAAGTGCGAATCTGTATGCCACCAAAATGGCCGAGCAAGGCTTCGTTACCTTGTCTGTCGACCTCGCTTTTTGGGGTGGCAGCGCGGGGCAACCCCGCAACGCCGTCTCACCGGACATGTACGCCGAAACGTTCAGCGCGGCTGTCGATTTCCTGAGCAGCCAAACTTTCGTGGACAGGCAGCAGATCGGGGCGATTGGCGTTTGCGGTAGTGGCAGTTTTGTCATCAGCGCAGCGAAGATCGACCCTCGCATGAAGGCTATCGCCACCGTCAGCATGTACGACATGGGTGCGGCTAACCGCGATGCGCTCAACCATTCGCAAACGTTGGAGCAGCGCAAGCAGATCATCGCTGCAGCAGCCGAGCAGCGCTTGGCGGAATTCAACGGCGGTGCCGTGCAGTACACCGGCGGAACGGTACTCGCATTGGCTGCCGACACACATCCTATTCAGCGTGAGTTCTACGATTTCTACCGCACACCGCGTGGCGAGGTCACGCCTAAAGGCGCATCTTCTCGAACCACCACCATGCCCACGCTGACCAGCAACGTGAAGTTCATGAACTTCTACCCGTTCAACGACATTGAGACGATTTCGCCTCGCCCCATGCTCTTCATAACCGGCGACCAGGCGCATTCCAAAGAATTCAGCGAACTCGCCTTTAAGCTGGCCGCAGAACCCAAGGAACTGCACGTGGTCCCAGGGGCTGGTCACGTTGACCTGTACGACCGAGTGCCGTTGATTCCATTCGATAAGCTCACGTCGTTTTTCAGCAAGCATTTTGTCACGCCGAGTGCCGCATGACAGCCCAGGCAATTAGCGCACCAACGGGTGACTCCTTGGATTCACGGGGCGAGTCACAGCCTGCGCACTGGGGAGGTGTCTTTGCCATGACGCTTTGCGTCTTTGCCTTGATAGCCTCGGAGTTCATGCCGGTGAGTCTGCTCACGCCGATGGCAACCGATCTCCAGGTTACCGAAGGCATGGCCGGGCAGGGCATTGCCATCTCTGGCGCCTTCGCGGTGCTCACCAGCCTGTCGATCTCGGCGATTGCGGGCATGCTCAATCGTAAGACGCTGTTGCTGGGATTGACGGCGTTGATGTGCCTCTCTGGCGCCATCGTCGCGCTGGCCCCAAACTACCTGGCCTACATGCTAGGTCGGGCGTTGATCGGTGTTGTGGTGGGCGGCTTCTGGTCCATGTCGGCGGCCACGGCCATGCAACTGGTGCCAACCGCCAAGGTGCCGCGCGCGCTGGCGATCTTCAACGGGGGCAACGCGCTTGCCACGGTGGTCGCGGCACCGCTGGGCAGTTACCTCGCGTCCATCGTGGGCTGGCGCGGCGCGTTCTTTTGCCTCGTGCCGGTGGCTGTCATCGCGTTTGTGTGGCAGTGGTTTAGTTTGCCTTCCATGCATGCCAAGCCACGGGCGCCAGGGTCAGGTAACGTCTTTCGGCTCTTAAAGAACCGGGTGGTCGCGCTCGGCATGTTGGCGGTAGGTATCTTCTTCATGGGCCAGTTTGCGTTGTTTACTTACCTTCGGCCGTTCCTGGAAGCCGTGACGCGGGTCGACGTATCGACCTTGTCGCTCATCTTGCTAACGCTGGGTATTGCAGGCTTTATTGGCACCTCGCAGATCGGGCGGGTTCTGGAGATGGGCTTCTACAGCACGCTTGCGGCGATTCCCGTGCTGATGGCAGCCATTGCGCTGACGCTGATGGCCTTTGGCGCCTCGGTCACCATCACCACGGTGCTGCTGGGGCTGTGGGGCCTGGTGACCACTGGCGCACCGGTGGGCTGGTGGACCTGGGTTGCCAGAACCCTGCCAAACGACGCAGAAGCTGGCGGCGGGCTCATGGTGGCTGTGGTTCAACTCTTTATCGCGCTGGGGTCCACGGTGGGGGGCTTGCTTTTTGACCATCGCGGCTACCAGAGCACGTTTGCATTCAGCGCAGTTGCGCTGCTGATTGGCGCGGCTCTTGTTTTACTTACAGCAAGTGCGGACAAAGAGAGGCCAACATGACGCAAGACTTATTTCGATTTGCCGTAGGTGCTGCGCACCATAGCTCTTTGCGCCTTAGGTCAATGGGTATGCTGTTCGGCCTGTTCGTAGTTGCCGCCTGCCAAGCCGAAGAGCGCCCAGCGCCTAGCCCCTTGGCTGCCGCTACCACTGATGTTGGTGCGGCATCGTCCAGAACTACGGCGTCGCGCTTGTGGATGACTATTGGCGAGCGCCGCTTCGCCATCACCTTGGCCGATACCGATGCGGCCAGCGCATTTGCCGCGCGACTGCCGATGACGTTGGACATGACCGAACTCAACGGCAACGAAAAGAAGTTCGACTTGCCAACACCGCTACCTGCGAATGCCAGTCGCCCAGGAGCGATCCGCAATGGTGACCTCATGCTGTACGGCTCGAACACAGTGGTCCTTTTTTATCTGACATTCGACTCTTTATATGCGTACACGCGCCTCGGCCGTGTGGACGACCCCGCCGGCCTAGCTCAGACGCTTGGACCACGCAATGCGCGGGTGGCGTTCTCCAAGAATTAAACGATGAAGAACGTGATTCTGATCGGTGCCAATGGGGCCACCTCCCGGCAAATCATTCCTCGTTTGCTTGTACAGGCGGACGTGAGGCTGACCCTATTCATGCGCCGTACCAACCGCCTGGCGCATTTAAGAAGCGATCGCGTCAATTTTGTTGAGGGGGACGCCACGAACCTAGAGAATTTGAGGAACGCCATCAAGGGCCAGGACATTGTGGTCAGCACCATGGGTGGTGGAGATCTCGACTTCAAAACCGCAAATGTTGTAAAGGCAACTCAGGTCGTGGGCACCCGGCGCGTCATCGCGATCAGTGCCGGCGGTATTTATGACGAACTGCCTGAGCCCTTCAATGCCTGGGACAAAAGTATGGTCGGTTCGTTTCGACCGGTCAATTTAAGAGCAGTTCAGGAGATCGAGAAATCATCGCTGATCTATACCGTCTTGCGTCCTGTTTGGCTGACCGACAAACCTACCGAAGTGTTCCAACTGACAAAAAGAGGCGAAGTCTACAAAGGCACGGAAACTTCCCGCGCGAGCATCGGCCGCTTTGTGGCAAACGTAGTGAAAGACCCGGCGCTCCATGCCAATGAAGACCTGGGAATCAGCCAACCCGATACCGATGGCAACCGGCCGCAGGCCTACGCCCAATGACTCCTTTTTCTGCCCGTTCTGTTGTCAAGGTCATCATGATCATCTTCGCGTTAGGAGCACTGGCCATCTGCGCCTACCTGCAACACCCGCTCTTCGGGGCATTACCGGAAGGAGAGCGGCTCGACCGCATCACTCGCTCGGTTAACCAGCTCGACGGCGCGTTCCGCAACCAGATCGACACGCCCATGTTGACGACGGACGATTCCCAACTTTCGATCATGCTCAGCGATTCGTTAGGCAAGAAGGGCCAGGTTCGTCCACCTGGCATTGTGCCGACAGTCAAGACGGATCTTAAAGCACTGGACCCCTCCGAGGATCTAGTGATCTGGCTTGGCCATTCGTCCTACTACGTTCAACTGGGTGGGCAGCGAATTCTGATCGATCCGGTGTTCAGCACCAACGCGTCGCCCGTACCACTGACGAACGTAGCGTTCGTTGGCACCAGCATCTACGCGGCAGAAGACATGCCGATCATCGACCTTGTGTTAATCACCCACGACCACTACGACCATCTGGACTACCCGAGCATCAAGGCGTTGCAGCCCAAGGTCAAGCAGGTGGTAGCAGGGCTTGGTGTGGGTGCGCATTTCGAGGCTTGGGGCTACGACAAGAATGTCGTTCACGAGGCCGACTGGTACGACACCGTCGCCCCAGTACCCAAGCTGCAGATCCATGTCACGCCTGCCCGTCATTTCTCCGGACGCACCTTCACTCGCGATAAGTCTCTATGGGTTGGCTTTGCGCTGGTGTCGGAACAGCGTCGTATCTTCTTCAGCGGTGATTCAGGCTATTCGCCGCACTTTGCTGAGATTGGCCAGCGCTATGGACCGTTCGACTGGGTTGCTTTGGACGCCGGCCAGTATGACCCTCGTTGGGCCAATGTTCACATGCATCCTGAGCGGGCCGCTCAAGCCGCCGATGATCTTCACACCCGGGCGCTGACGCCAGGGCATGTAGGGCGTTTCTCCATTTCTGCGCATGACTGGGATGATCCATTCAGGCGTATCACTGCGGCCAGCCAAGGGCGTGGTTATGCCCTGTGGACACCAGTGATCGGCCGCCCGGTCTTTCTGGACGGACGTGAGCAGAGCTTCTCGCCATGGTGGCCTTCGGTTAACGCTAACGCCCCACAAAAATTGGCGGGTGGCAATGACCTCTGAGCCGACACGTCATTTGCTCGCAGCTCGCTTTTCTGCGCGTGCCACTGTGGCCGTCACGCCGGCGTCGGGCACGACTTTCGGTGTCGCGATTGAGTAGTACAGGTAATAAGCTTTTTAAGCATTTCTATCTAGTCAACCGGCAGGGCGTTTGCCACACTGATAGGTGGCAAAAAATAAACAGAACAACTCGCGCACGCTCCGTCTTGGATTGGCATTCGGCCAACCCACCAACATTAAAAAGGAGAACTTCATGCCCCACGAAATAGATCACCAAATGCCACCTGAATTGAGTGCAGACGAACAGGCGCTTCTGGCGGAGATGCCGGACCTGAGCGACGTCGGCCAGTCGCGGCGCACGTTCATGATGCAGACCGGTGGCGGCGGCATCGGGCTGTTTGCCGCGAACTTGTTGGCTACTGAGTCGGCGCTGGCCCAGATGGCGCCTGTGTCTGGCGCCGCCTCCGCTCCAGTCGTCGCGCAAAACGTCGTGAAGGTCGTATTCAAGGTCAACGGAGCGCCGCAGGCACTGGCGCTCGATTCACGCGTGGTGTTGCTCGATGCTCTCCGTGAGCATCTGGCATTGACTGGCACCAAGAAGGGCTGCGACCAGGGCCAATGCGGCGCATGCACCGTGCTGGTCGATGGACAACGCGTCCTCTCGTGCCTGACGCTGGCGGCAACGCTCCAGGACCGCGAAGTGACGACAATTGAAGGGCTTGCCACCGGCGACCGCCTTCACCCCATGCAGGCGGCCTTCATCAAACACGATGGCTTTCAATGCGGCTACTGCACTTCGGGACAAATCTGCTCAGCCGTTGGGATGCTGGGCGAGGCGCAGCGCGGGCAGGTCAGCCATGTGACGGAGAACGTTGGCAAGACCACCACGCGACTGAGCAATGACGAGATTCGCGAGCGCATGAGCGGCAATATCTGCCGTTGCGGCGCCTATCCAGGCATCGTGGCGGCGATTCAGGAAGTGCATTCGGGCCGCCAGGCCGCACAGACTTGGGGATTTGCTACCGAAACGCAATTAGCCAGCGCCAAGAAGGAGGACGGCCATGCGACCGTTTGAATACGTACGTGCGGCCGATGCCGCCTCTGCGACCACCGCCGTGTTTGCCGCGCCGCAAGCCAAGTATCTTGCCGGCGGCAGCAACCTGCTCGACCTGATGAAGGAAGACGTGGAGCGCCCAACGCGCCTGGTGGACATCACGCGCCTGCCTCTGCGCGACATCGTGCGTACCCGCGCCGGCCTCTCCATCGGCGCCCTGGCCACCAACAGCGAAACGGCCAACCACGCGTCGATCCGGGAGAACTATCCACTGCTCACGCAGGCCATTGTGGCGGGTGCCTCGGGGCAGCTGCGCAACATGGCCACCAACGGTGGCAACCTGCTGCAGCGCACGCGGTGCAACTACTTCTACGACACGGCCACACCGTGCAACAAGCGCGAGGCCGGCAGTGGCTGCGGTGCACGCGATGGGCTCAATAAGATCCATGCGATTTTGGGTTGGAGCGAAGCCTGCGTGGCCACCTATCCCGGCGACATGGCCACTGCCTTGTATGCGCTTGACGCCAAGGTGCGGGTGCGCGCGCCAGATGCCAGCGAGCGTTTGATCGCGATCACCGACTTCCACCGGTTGCCGGGCGACACGCCGCAACGCGACCACAATCTTGCGCATGGCGAGTTGATCGTGGCGATCGAACTTCCGGTGGCTACAGCCGACTTCGCGCGCCATTCGCACTACCTGAAAGTGCGCGACCGGGCCTCGTACGCTTTCGCGCTGGTGTCTGTGGCCGCCGCGCTAGACCTGGACGGCGGCACGATTCGACAAGCGCGTGTGGTGATGGGGGGGGTGGCCCACAAGCCTTGGCGCAGCGCCGAGGCTGAAGCGGCACTGGTGGGCCAGCGCGCTGACGAGGCAAGCTTCCGGCGGGCCGCCAGCGCGGCATTGCAGGATGCCCGGCCATTGGCGCACAACGCCTACAAGGTCGAATTGGGTCACCGTTCTGTCGTGCGAGCGCTGATGCGCGCCGCGCAACTGGCTTGAAAGAAGGATCGTCATGGCACGCTATCTAGGCAAAGAAACGACCCGCGTCGACGGGCTCGCCAAGGTCACCGGCAAGGCGAAATACACGGCCGAGTTTCAGGTCCCGCATGTCACCTACGGCTTCATCGTGCTGAGCACGGTAGCCAAGGGGCGCATCTCCGCCATCGACACACGAGAGGCCGAGCAGGCCGGCGGCGTGATCCGCATCTTCACGCACTTGAACGCCGCCAAAATGGGTCCAGCACCCGTGGCCGGTGCACCCGCGCAGTGGTCCAGGCCCCTGCAATCAGACCGTGTGTTCTTCAACGGCCAGCCGGTGGCGCTGGTGGTGGCAGAAAGTTACGAGCAGGCCCGGTACGCAGCGCGGCTGGTGAAGGTGAGCTACCAAACCGAGCCCCACAACACCGACTTCGCCACGGTGCTCGAGCGTGCGCAGCCGGACGCAGAAACTGCAAAGGGCAAGCCGCGTGGCAACCCGGTCGCGGCCCTGCAGGCAGCGGCGGTGAAGGTCGAAGCCGAGTACCGCATTCCAATCAACCACCACAACCCAATTGAACCGCATGCGGCCATTGCGTTTTGGCAGGGCGATGAGTTGACGATCTTCGACAAGACACAAAACGTCTTCGGCGTGCAGGGCCACCTTGCAGAAAGTTTTGGCCTGCCGGCGGCGAACATTCGCGTGGTCTCGCCCTTTGTGGGCGGTGCTTTTGGCTCATCTTTGAATCCCAACTACTATCCGTCGCTGACCGCCATGGCGGCCCGTGAGCTCAAGCGCCCGGTCAAGGTGGTGTTCACCCGCGCCCAAATGTTCACGGGGCATGGCTACCGGCCACACACCATCCAGAAGGTTGCGCTGGGGGCTGATCGCAACGGCAAGCTCTCGGCCATGGTGCACGAGGCCTTTCACAACACCTCTTCGTTCGAGCCGTTCTCGGATGCGACCACAGGTTTCACGCGACAGGTTTATGCCTGTCCCAACCTCCACGCACCTCTGAAGGTGGCGGCGACGGACATGGCCACACCCACCTGGATGCGCGCGCCCGGCGCAGTGAGCGGCATGTTCGCGCTGGAGAGTGCCATGGATGAACTGTCCTACGCACTCAAGATCGATCCCATGCAACTGCGCCTCGTCAACTATGCCGAAGTCGACCCGGAAAGCGGCAAGCCGTTCTCCAGCAAGGCGTTGCGCGAGTGCTACCGCCTGGGTGCAGAAAAGTTTGGCTGGAAGAACCGCAAGCCCGAGCCGCGCTCGATGCGCGACGGCCGCCTGTTGGTGGGTTGGGGTATGGCCTCCAGCGTGTGGGGCGCCATGCAGCAGCCCGCCAGCGCGCGCATCATCTTCCGTGCCGATGGCTCGGCCGGCGTGACCAGTGCCACCAGCGATATCGGGCCAGGCACCTACACCGTGATGACCATGATCGCCGCCGAGTTCCTCGGGCTGCGGCTCGACCAGGTGCACTTCGAACTGGGCGACACCCGGCAGCCCAAGGCACCACCGCAAGGCGGCTCGTGGACTACTTCGAGCGTCGGGTCAGCAGTGCAGGGCGCCGCGCTGAGCATTGTTGGCAAGCTGATGGAACTGGCGAACCAGGACGCCGCTTCGCCGCTGAAAGGCGTTAAGTCCACGGACGTGGAGATGTTGGATGGTCGCCTGAGCCTGAAAAGTGATGCTTCGCGTTCGGTCAATATCGTCGAAGTCATGCGCCGCACGGGAACCAGCGAAATTGCCGAGACCTTTGATTCGACGCCATCGCCGGAGCGAGCGAAGTATGCAACGCTGGCGCACGGTGCCCAGTTCGTCGAGGTAAAGGTCGATCCGGACCTCGGCACGGTGAAGGTCACCCGCGTTATCGAGGTCACCGCCTGCGGCAAGATCCTCAACCCGCTCGCATCACACAGCCAGGAGATCGGTGGCGTGGTCTGGGGCATAGGCATGGCGCTGGAGGAAGGAACCGAGATTGACCATCGGTACGGCCGCATCATGAATGCTAACCTGCAGCACTACCACGTGCCGGTGAACGCCGACATCCATTCGATAGAAACTATCTTTGTCGAGGAAGACGACACCATCGTCAATCCACTGGGCGTGAAGGGCATGGGGGAACTCGGCATGGTGGGTATACCGGCGGCGATTGCCAATGCGATCTTTCATGCAACGGGCAAACGGGTGCGCGATTTGCCGATCACGCCGGATAAGTTGCTTTGAGGCGTCGACTACCAGGAGTTGAAGGCCTAGTGTTCAGCCCAAGACTAGAAGCCTAGCCGTAATGGTTGCATCGGTATCACGAGGATCAGGCAGGAGCGCCCCATCGCTCCTGCTGGTGCTGTTTCCGATCATGGTGATTATGCTGCTGAGCTTTGCAACCATAGGTATGGCGTTGCCGGCACTTCCCCTGCATGTACAAGACCAACTGGGGATGGGACCGGTTGCCGTCGGCTTGATATCCGGCAGCCAGTTCGGCGCATCTCTGCTCTGTCGTCCCTGGGCAGGACTCTTCGCTGATCGGGCCGGTGGCAAACAAGCGGTCGTTGTCGGATTGATCTCTGCCGTAGTGGCAGGCGGTTTCTACCTGGCATCGCTGCAAGTCGTCGGCTCACCGATGGTGTCGGCGGCTCTATTGATTGTGGGCCGGGGCGTTTTGGGGGGAGCTGAGAGCTTCATCATCACCGGCGCTCTGGGATGGGGTCTCGGGCTGGCCAGCCCACAGCACACCGGAAGAGTCATCGCATGGGTCGGCACGGCCATGTTCGCGGCCTTCGCGGTAGGCGCACCGGCCGGATCGGTTCTCTACGTCATCTACGGTTTCGGCGCCGTGGCTGCGACGACGATGGCTCTGCCGCTTCTGACTTTGCTCGTCGTCGCGCCGATTCGCGGCGCGCCTCCGATCGTTGCCGAGCGAGCCTCAGCGCGTACGGTGTTAAGCGCGGTATGGCTGCCCGGGATCGGCTTGGCCTTGAGCTGCACCGGCTTCGGCGCCATCATCGGGTTCGGATCGCTTCTCTTCGCCGATAGAGGCTGGTCGCCAAGCTGGCCCATCTTCTCGTCCTATGCGATTGCATTCATCATGGCCCGGGTCGCTTTAAGTCACATGGCCGATCGATTCGGTGGCGCGCGGGTCGCGTTAGTGTGCCTGGTCATTGAAGCCATTGGGCTCGCGCTGATTGGTTTAGCATCGACGCAGACGGTCGCGCTTGTCGGCGCCGCTCTCACCGGATTCGGCTTTTCGTTGGTGTTTCCCGGCTTTGGTGTCGAAGCCGTCAGCCGGGTTCAACCCTCCAACCGTGCGCTTGCCATCGGGGTGTACACGGCGTTTCTCGACCTTTCGCTCGGACTCGCGAGTCCAGCGATGGGCTGGATCGGCGATGTGGCCGGTCTTTCCAGAATCTTTCTGTTCAGTGCGTTTGCAGCGCTGGCGGCAACAGCCATCGCGGTCGGGCTGATCGCTCGCCAGCGTCGTGGAGCGGAAGGCGAATTGCGATCCGACACGCAGAGGGTCTTATGAAAATTCAGATGACTGTAGACGGGGCCGTCATCGCACGGGCAACACTCGACAACAACGAAAGTGCTCGCGATTTTGCGGAGCTGCTTCCGCTGGACCTATCGCTGAAAGACTATGCCGCGACCGAAAAGATTGCCAGTCTTTCACAAAAGTTATCTGTTGAAGGGGCTCGTGATGCCTATACACCGAGCGTGGGCGACCTCAGTTACTACGTCCCCTGGGGCAACTTAGCCATTTTCTACAAGGACGGAGATTTTTCGATTGGGCTCGTCCGCTTGGCTCGCCTTGATTTCGGGGTCGACGCAATCGAGCATCTTGGTTCGGCGAGCGTACGGATTGAACGAGCTAGAGATTGAGACGCAGATCGTCGAGTGAGTTCACGCTGGACTAGGCGCCTCTGGCGGCTCTTCGCGGTATCGCAACGCTTCGATCACTAGCGCCAGTGCAGGCGAAATCTGACGTCGGTTCGCATAGTAGAGGTGATAACCTGGAAAACTTGGCCACCAGTCTTCCAGTACCGGAATCAATTTTCCCTCTGCGATGTGCGGTCGAACGATGTCTAACGGCACGTAGGCGAAGCCCATGCCATCTAGGGCTGCCTGCACCATCAGCAATGTGTTGTTGAACACAGTCTGTCCTTCGACACGCACCTTGACCGTTTCACCTTCCTTCTCGAAATCCCAGGCGTAAAGACCTCCGTGGGTTGGCAGCCGAAGGTTCACACAGCGATGGACCGTCAGACCTTGGGGGATGATCGGCAAGATCCTGCCATTCAAGTATTCGGGTGATGCCGTTACGGCCATGCGCAACGCTGGCGCGATGCGAACGGCCACCATGTCCTTGTCCACCCTATTGCCGGATCGAACCCCCGCATCGAAACGCTGTGCCGCGATGTCTGTGAAAGCATAGTCAACGTTGAACTCGATCTGAATGTCGGGGTAGGCCTTGAGCAGCGGCATCAGGCGCGGCCAGAGCGCGGACGCGATGGCGTGATCATGTGCCGTGATGCGAACTGTGCCCGCAGGTTTGTCGCGCATCGCGCTTAACGCGCTGAGCTCGGCTTCAATTTCCGTCAGCCGTGGCGCAACACTGTTGAGCAGTCTGTCACCCGCTTCGGTGGTCGAAACGCTTCGCGTGGTGCGTGTCAAAAGACGCACACCCAACCGCGCCTCCAATGCCAGCATGGAGTGGCTCAGCGCTGAACGCGACAACCCGAGTTGGGCGGCGGCACGTGTGAAGCTGCGTTCGCGTGCAACCACTACGAACGCCTGAAGGTCATTCAAATTTTCTTTGGCCATTGGTGATTCATTTGCACAAGCGTTTCCCGATTTACCTATCTTCTCAGAAGTCGGAGCCGACTATAGAGTTACCGCTTGGGCACCGATTTTCGCGGTAAAGGTGCCACTTCAATCACTCAGGATAAAGACATGCAACTCCATCATCCCGGAGCACAACCCTCGATCAAGGGTTCTACCGAATATTTCACAGGCAATGTGCGCATCGACATGCTGAATAGCCCTCCGGAGCCATCTCGTGTTTCTTGTGCAAGCGTGACGTTTGAGCCGGGCGCTCGATCAGCCTGGCACACGCACCCCTTGGGACAGACATTGATCATCACAGCGGGTTGTGGATGGACCCAATGCGAAGGTGAGTTGATTGTGGAAATTCGCGCCGGCGACGTGATCTGGTGCCCGCCCGGCCATAAGCATTGGCATGGCGCGTCTGCCACAACGGCGATGACCCATATTGCAATTCAAGAAGCGCTCGATGGCAAGAACGTCGTGTGGCTCAGCCATGTCACCGATGAGGAGTATTCGGTGGGGCCGCGAAGCAGCTCGGCACAGGGTTGCTGACCTTGATGCCAACTATTCTTAACAACTGGATGTTTAATCAACATGAACAATCGTCTACGTAAAGTTGTAGTCTTCTTAGCGGTAGTGCAGGGCGGTATAGCCAGCGCTGTCGATGCGTCCGGCAAGTCCGCCCCGCCCACCCACGGCCAAGAAATTACGCTCGCAGGATCACAGCCGTCCGCTTCTGGACCAGACGCGTTTTTCACGGGACGCGTGAGGGTGGACCCCATCTGGCCCGCTAGCCAAGAGATCAATGCATCGGGCGCCTATGTCACCTTCGAGCCCGGCGCGCGCTCTGCTTGGCATACCCATCCGAGCGGCCAAAGGCTGGTGGTCACATCCGGTGTTGGCAGAACGCAGGAATGGGGCAAACCGATGCAGGAACTTCGCGCTGGTGACAGCGTGTGGTGCCCGCCAGGCATCAAGCATTGGCATGGCGCGTCGCCCACAACGGCGATGACGCACATTGCGGTTTCAGGAACGCTTAACGGCAAAAACGTGGAATGGATGGAAAAGGTCACCGATGAACAATACACAGCCCGCTAGTCTTTCCAAGCAGGTCGCGCTCGGCCTCGCGCTCGGGGTCTCCGCGTTATGCGCCGATGCCACCGCATCTGAGAAGAAGACCGACGCCACGCTCAAAGTCCAGATGAAGTCGGACTCTTTGTCGATTCGTCAGCAGTCCATTATTCCCATCGCTGCATTCGGTGCGGCTGGCGACATCACAAGGCTCGGGGTCGCGCTGAACCAAGGCCTCGACGCGGGGCTGACCGTTAGTGACGCGAAGGAGGTACTGGTTCAACTCTACGCCTACGCCGGTTTTCCGCGCAGCTTGAACGCGCTAAGCGAGTTGATGAAAGTTGTTGAACAACGTCGACAACGCGGTATTCAAGATGCGCAGGGCCAAGAGCCCCGTCGCGCGATTCCCAAAGGCGATGCATTGCTTGCGGCAGGCACCGCCAACCAAACCAAGCTCGTTGGAGCGCCTGTGAAGGGGGCCTTGTTCGACTTTGCACCTGCCGCCGGTGAATACCTGAGGACGCATCTGTTTGGCGACATCTTCGAGCGAGACAACCTCGACTGGCAAAGCCGTGAAATCGCCACGCTGGGCATGCTTTCTGCGTTGCAGGGCGCGGATTCGCAGCTGCAGTCACACATGGGCATGAGCATGAACGTCGGCTTGACGGCAGAACAACTCAATCAACTGACCCACGTGCTAGATGAGCACGTGGATGCTACCGCAGCGCAACGCGCGCGCGGAGCACTGACACGTCACCTTGCAAAGGGCGTTTAAATCTTATTAATCCGCGAAGCCAACCATCGCCTTCACCTCGAGGTACTCCTCGAGGCCGAAGACACCCATGGCGCGACCGTTCCCGGATTTTTTGTACCCACCCATCGGCGCTGCGGGATTGCTTGCGGCGCCGTTGAAAAACACCCTCCCGGCTCTGAGTTGGCGGCAGAGGGCAAGCCCGGCATCCGGGTCTTTGGAGAAGGCGTATGCGCCAAGACCGTATTCCGTGCCGTTCGCGATATCGATGGCCTCCTTCACATCCGAGTACGCGATCAGGGCCAGTACAGGGCCGAATACTTCTTCCTGCGCGATCTTAGAGCGTGGATCCACTCTCGCAAAAACGGTTGGCTTAGCAAAGTAACCACGCTTCAATCCTTCCGGCCGACCTAGGCCACCGCATACGAGTTCCGCACCCTCGTCCATTCCGATCTGGATGTACTTTTGCACCCGTTCGAATTGAGCCTCATTGATCAACGGGCCCATCGTGGTGCCGGAATCGAAGGGATCGCCGGGTTGTACCTTCGCTCCCTCTTTGCGAAGTGCGGCGATGGCCTCGTCGATCTGGCTCTCGTGAACCAGCAATCTTGTCGGTGCGTGGCAGGATTGGCCCGTGTTGAAAAACGCGCGGCCCATGGTCCACTGGGCGGCCGCAGTCACGTCGGCATCAGGTAGTACAACGCACGGAGACTTGCCGCCCAGTTCCTGGGACACGCGTTTCACCGTGGGTGCGGCGGCTTCCGCGACCAATATTCCAGCGCGGGTCGAACCGGTGAACGACACCATATCGACCTCAGGGTGCGCGCACAGTGCATTGCCTACCGTTGCACCATCGCCGATCACAAGATTGAAGACGCCCGGTGGCGTGCCGGCTTCGTGCAGGATTTCAGCGAAGGCGATCGCGCTAAGTGGCGTGAATTCGCTCGGCTTGAGCACCATTGTGCAGCCTGCCGCTAACGCATAGCCGACCTTCGTGCCAAGCAACTGAAGCGGCCAGTTCCAGGCGGCGATCAACGCGCAGACACCGATGGGATCGCGGCTGATCAGATTGGGGCCCTGAAAGACTTCGAACTTGTAGTTCTTCAGCGTGGCGACGGCTTCATTGAGCACGCCAATTGTGCCCACGGTATGGATGGTCGCGCTCTTCGGCGCGCCGAGCTCGGTGCAGACGATGTCGGCGAGTTCGGCCTGTCTTGCCGTGAAGCGGGCAATGACGCTTTCGAGCAGCTCGATGCGTTCAGCGGTCGAGCTGCGGCTAAAGCGGGGAAACGCGCGCCGGGCAGCTTTGACGGCTTGGTCGGCATCGGCTGCGGTGGCCATCTTCAGCCTTACCAGAGGCTCTTCGGTCGTCGGATTCTTTCGCTCGAAACTATCGCGGCCACTCACGGGTACCCACAGCCCATCGATATAGCATTTGTCAAGTGTTTTCATTTTCGATCGTCGTCAGATTTTTGGTTGATGAAATGCAGAGCGAAGGCGAGCCAGCAGTCGTCCAATCAGCCGGGCATGCTGAGGCCGCAATGCAGTCTGACTCTTCGTCCGGTTGGCATAGAGATTCAGTTACTTTACGGACCGAGAGATGAAACGTCTATTCGTAATTTATTGATCAACCGTAAGTTCTGCTTACCACTGCAGCGCTTGCACGTCGTTAAACGCAACATAATTTATTGAAGCGCTGGAAGCCGCTGTCGGTTGTTAGTTCCGTTTACCAGTCGGGGCATGAAATGTGACTGGACGCGCATTTTTCGCTGCGTCAAAGTACGGTAGGGGCTTGAGCCCAGTCCTCCAGACCTCGTCGCTAGATCACGTGAGAAATGATACGAAAAATAAGGAAAGGATATGACGCCGAAGGCAACAGTTCATGCCGTTCAGAACCAAAGGGTTCTGAAAAGCTCTCGAGACTTGAAGGTCAAGAATCAGATTAATCCGCGAGAAACTTGCCCATCGAGAAACCGTCGTTGCTGTGTGACGACCGCTACAGCGCCATTTAGATTGCTTAGCACGCTCACTCCACCAAGGCCTGCAGCTTTGGAACAAGTCGACGTCTTGTAATCAAAACTGACATAGATAGATCGAAATTCATATGCCTCCCCATCAAGACCTTAAAACTTTGCGCGAACTGTTGGGCCCTGATCTTCAGATCAGCTTCGTAGTGAAAGACCTCGATGCCGCTCTCGATTTGTGGACGCTGCAAATGGGCGTCGGCCCGTTCGTCGTTTTTGAAAAGTCGCTCGGCGACAGGCGTTTCCTGCACCATGGCAAGGTCAGCGACGTGCAGATGTCCGTTGCGCTGTCATACCGCGGCGAGACCCAGATCGAGATCATCACCCAGGTCAACGACGCGCCTTCCATCTATTCCGAATTCTTTGCTTCCGGCCGTGAGGGCTTGCAGCACATTGCATTTGCCGCAGCCGACTATGAGCAAGCCTGCCGGCGTTTTCAGGCCATCGGCTTCAAAGAAGTGAGCGCCATCCACATGCCCGACGGAACCAAGAACGTGAGCTATTTTCAGAGCCCTGAAAGCGTGGGGGTTGTGGTCGAGCTGGTGCCTATGACGCCTGCGCGCCGAACCTACTACGACCGCATCAAGGCACTTGCCGCCTCGTGGGACGGCATGGATCCGGTACGGCGTTATCGCGATAGTGTCGAGTTTCTGGCCAAGGTCTGCAGCTGACCTTTGCATGCGGGAGCTTGCGCCCTCGGTGCAGGACACAGGCCGATACTCAGTTGGAGATGGTTATTCCGACACTTGTATGTGATTGTCCTTGATCACCTTGCCCATCGCTGAGCCTCGCTTTTGATCATAGCGGCCACGGCAGGCGCATTCTTGCTCTCAGCAAAGAAGCCGATTGCGCTCAAGCGACACTGAACCTCCGGATCCTTCAACACTTTGGCGAAGGCGTCATGTCGCGGGGGGCGCTGCAGGCGCCATGAAGGCATACCAGCGCCAGGATTTGCGGGGCCAGCTTGTGCTCCTCAGCCACTGGCGGAACCGAGGAATCGTCGTCTCGTCGGGCGGCGCTCTGTCCAAGTTCAGACCGCGAACTTGCGGAACATCCCGATGTCGTGCAGTACTTCTTCCATCGCCGGATCACCAAGCGTGAACCCTTGCTGCATGAAGTGGATGCGCAACATTGTCTCCACGAAAAACGGCGGGAGCGTGCGCTTGGTCGTCAGGCTCAGTCCCAGGTCGGCTTGTTTCATGGCCCAGATTTTGTCAGCGCGTCGGCTCAACGAGAACGTCGGGAGCGGATTTATGCAGACCTTCCTTCGCGCGAGACGCGCTGGTGGTTTAGATGACGGTGCGCCTGGTGCGTACGGTCGAGATCGCAGAGATTGCAGGGTCTGCCAGATTCGATACTTTCTACATCGATATGGAGCACAGCAGCTTCTCGCTCGAGACCACCGCGCAGATCTGCATGGCACGACTCGCGCTCGGTATCACGCCGCTCGTCCGGGTCGCGAATACATCCCCCGAGTCAATCGGCCGCGTGCCGGACGGCGGCGCACTAGCGTGATAGCACCCCATGTGGAATCGGCCAGTCGATCCCTCAAAGTTTCCGCCTCTTGGCAATTTAGGGTTTAACGGAGCCTTGCCCCACCTTAGGGTCAAGTCGTTTCCAACCAAAGATGTTTTCTTGGCCATGAACGAGGCCAGCATGGTGGTTGTCATGATTGAATCCGGCCAGACGCTTGCCAACGTGGAAGAGATTGCGGCTGTGCCGGGCGTCGACACGCTCTTTATCAGCTCAAACGATCACGCTTCGTCGCTGGGCATCCCGGGTGAACTGGAACACCCCAAGGTCCGCGAGGCCCATGCAACGAGCATCGCCCCCTGCCGCAAGCAGTGCAAACATCTCGGCATCGGTGGCCTCGTGGCCTTCCCCAAATTGGCCACCGAAATGATTGCCCTAGGTTGCCGGTAGATCTCGACCCGCACCGATCTGTCGTTTCTGCTGAACGGTGCGACTCCGAAGGCCAAGCAGGCTTGCGGCAACTGAGATATGGGTTTGCTGCCGTAGGCAGAGAAGCCCAGGGTGGCTAACCATCCAAAGCGGGAGCTCCCATGCCCATTCGCTAATGTTCAACAACAGAAGAAGCTTCCGCTTGGCTAAAGCCTATTGCATCAAGACCTACTGTGGGATCACCCAACCGGACGCACTTGCGATATACGGCAAGCTTGTCGGCCGGGCCGTCCAGGCCACCGCCACGCACGATGGGGCCGCATACCAGGGGCTTTGCGCGCTCTCGCCGGTGGAGCTAACCGGGATATTCGCATCGTCGATGTCGCAGCATGACTTCCCGTCAGGGCAGCGAGCAGAGCGCTGAAAGGTTGGAGCATGCGACGTAAGAAAATCTTAACGAACGCTGCAGAAAAGCCGTCTTGACCCCTGTTCTGGCAACTTCAATACTCGCCACACCGTAGGAAAGAACACCCGCGGTGGGTGTCTGGGCCGCGTCGAGCCGCAGTGGTGTGCTTTGGCAGTTCGCAAGAGCATTCATTGCGGGAACGAAGCGTCCACGACAAAGAAGTATAAAACCTGGAGACAAAAAATGATTTCAAGGCGAGCAGTTTTACAGGCGGCCTCAGGTCTTGCCGTGGTCGGCATTCCAGTGGGAAAGGCCATGGCCGATGCAGCCTACCCGACGCGTCTCATCAAGATCGTTGTCGGCAACGCCCCCGGTGGGACAGATGATCTGATCAGTCGTACGCTTGGTCAATACATGACAAGCCGCTGGGCGCAGCCCGTCATCATTGAAAATCGTGGCGGCGCTTCCACCACGATTGCAGGCGGCTACGTGGCGTCGGCGGCGCCTGATGGCTACACCGTGCTTTGCTTGATCGGTACCAGCATCGTGCAAACTGTCTTGCGCGAAAAGATGCGGTATAGCCTCGACAGTTTTGTCCCGATCGCCGGCGTCGGTGGATTCCCACTGGGCTTGGCGGTCTCAGCGTCCGGCAATATCAAGACGATGGATGACCTCAAGGCCGCGGCCAAAGCGCCAGGTGGCGTCAAGTTCGCCTCCGGTGGCGTCGGGACCATGGGCCATCTGAACGCGGTCAAGTTTCTCAAAACGATTGGCGGTACGGGCTTGCACGTGCCATACCGTAACAACCCCGAGTGTCTCCAAGCCATTGCGGGAGGATTCGCGGACATGATGTTCGCCTCGGTATCGGAGGTAGCTCCGATGAGAGGCGATGGCCTGTTGCGCGTGTTGGCTGTGTCGTCGCCGGAGCGCTCCAGCAATTTGCTCGACGTGCCAACCACGCGCGAGTTGGGGCTTCCGCAAATCAACACGTCGCTGTGGCATGGATTCGTCGCGCCAGCTGGTACACCTCCCGACATCGTGGCGAAGATCGCCGACGTCATCACCCAAGGCGTGAACCAGCCCGATTTCCAGAATCGATTCAAGTCGCTGGCATTTCAGACCGACGTCAAGACAGGTGCGGCGCTGACTGCATTCATCACCGGCGAGGCCGCCCGTTGGCGTGAAGTCATCACCGAGAACAACATTCGAGTTACCGACTGATCTCAAGGAAATTATGAAAAAGTATGGTTTGTACATCGACGGACGCGAAGTTGATCCTCAGGGAGGCGAATGGCTCGAGACGGTGGATCCGTATCGCGGTGAAGCCTGGGCGTCGATCGCGCGTGGAGGTGCGGAGGATGTGGACCGGGCCGTAGCTGCCGCCAGGCTGGCGATGACCAAGGGTGCATGGGCCACGATGTCGGCGACCAAGCGTGGCAAGGTGATGCGCAGCATTGGCGACGTGGTGGCGAAGAACGCCGTGCGCCTGGCCGAGATCGAGGCCAGGGACAACGGCAAACTGCTTGCTGAGATGCATGGGCAGCTTGCCGCCATTTCAGAATGCTGGTACTACTACGCCGGCCTCGCCGACAAGATTCAGGGCTCATCGGTTCCGGTGGAAAAACCCGATACCTTTGCTTTCACTACACGTGAACCCATCGGCGTAGTGGCCGCTCTCACGGCCTGGAACTCCCCTTTGTGGTTCGCCACGGTCAAGGCTGCTCCAGCCATGGCCGCCGGGTGTTCGGTGGTGGTAAAACCTTCGGAGTTTGCTTCGGTCAGCACACTGGAATTCGCAGCGCTGCTGAAAGAGGCTGGCGTGCCGGATGGTGTCTTCAATGTGGTTACGGGGCTCGGGCACGAAGCCGGAGCGGCGCTCGTCGAGCATCGCGACATCGCCAAGATAACTTTCACGGGATCGGACGTCACCGGCACCCGAATTTACGAGACCGCGGCCCGCACCCTGAAGCGGGTATCCCTGGAGCTGGGTGGCAAGTCCCCGAACATCGTGTTCGCGGATGCCGATCTCGATCTAGCTGCGGCGGGTGTTGTCTCTGGCATCTTTGGTGCTGCGGGCCAGATGTGTTCCGCCGGTTCACGCTTGTTGATTGAAAAGTCGATCAAGGAGGAGTTCACCCAGAAGCTGCTGCAGATGGCGAAGAACATTCGACTCGGCGATCCCATGGATCCGGCCACCAATGTAGGGCCCATCGCAACACCACCCCAGTTCCAGAAGGTGCTGCATTACATCGCAGTTGCCAAGGAAGACGGCGCGCGATGCATCCTCGGTGGAAAGCCAGCCGTGGGACCGGGTTTGATTGGCGGCCAGTTCGTCGAACCGACCATCTTCGATGGTGTCACTAACGGCATGCGTATCGCACAGGAAGAGGTCTTCGGCCCGGTGTTGTCGATCATTGAATTCGACGGCGAAGAGCAGGCCGTCGAGATTGCCAACGACGTCGACTTCGGTCTGGTTGCAGCCGTTTGGACGAAGAGCATCGGCAGGGCGTTACGCATGTCGAAGAGTCTTGAGGTCGGCACCGTCTGGATTAACACTTACCGAACCTACAGCTACATGATGCCCTTCGGCGGCATGAAGCGTTCGGGCATCGGGCGTGAGCAGGGTATCGAATCGGTCAACGAATACCTTGAGACGAAGAGTGTGTTCATCTCCACCGCAGAAGGCGCGCCAGCGAACGCATTTGTCCAACGATGAGCGTGCGGACTTCCAAAACTTCAAAATGACAAAAGGGTAGATAACGATGGCTGAGAAAGAATTGAACCAGGCGGGGAGCGCAGCGCCTTCGAACAGGCTTGCAGGGCGGCGACTGGTGGTCACAGGCGGCGCTTCCGGCATCGGCAGGGCAGTTGCCCGGTTGTTCGCTGCCGAAGGTGCGTCGCTCGCGCTACTCGACCGTGATGCGCGCGTTGCAGAGACGGCCCAGGAAATCGGCGCTACCGGCTATGTCGTCGACATCACCGACGAGAGTGCGGTCATGCAGGTGATCGAGCAGGCCGGCCAGGTGATGTCGGGCATCGACGGCGTAGTCAACGCGGCGGGCATTATGTCCAAGGGGCTCACCACCGAAGTGCCCGCCGATGCCTGGCGCCGCATTCTGGATGTGAATCTGACCGGCACTTACATCGTGGTCCGAAGCTGCCTGCCGTGGATGCAACGCGAGTCGGAAGGGACGATCGTCAACATCGCCTCCGCCGCGGGCTTGTTGTCCAACGCGGCGGGCCTCACGGCCTACGCAGCATCAAAAGGTGGAGTCATTGCATTGACGCGCGTGCTTGCCGCTGAACTGGCGCCACAGATCCGCGTGAATTCGGTTTGCCCAGGCATGGTTGATACGCCAATGGCCGACGGCTACCGGGCCAACGTCGGCAACTACGCCTTGAAGCGGCTGGCCGATCCCTTGGAAATCGCCCGCGCGATCCTGTTCCTCACACTCTCGGACTCTTCCTATGTGACGGGGGCCGCCCTTGCAACGGACGGCGGACGATCCTTCCACTGAGTATTGCATCTAGACCACAAACCTGTTTCAACGGGCTCGGGGGCCGGAGTCAAAGGCTTCCATGCGCGTGCCGCCGCCGCGCCCCTTTGCACCTCTACCGCCTGCCCCGCAGCAGCGCACCTGTCTCGAGAAAATGGTTAGTTTTTCTAACGTATCGGGACACAAAAAACAAATGGACTCCACCCGGGCTCAGGTCTACATTTTCGACGTCAACGGCAACGGAAATGCCGACCGGCATCGCATTCGTACGAGCCGAATTTTATAAACAGGAGACTCTAGATGAACCTATCTAAACGAAGCTTGCTGCTGTCGTTGTCCATGGCCGCGGTGTTGCCTACTGCGGCCTGGTCACAGGCCTTTCCCAACAAGCCGGTAAAAATTATTCTTCCGTTCCCGGCCGGCACGGGGCCGGACGGGGTGATGCGCCTTGTGGGCGAGAAGCTGGGCAAGCTCTGGAACACATCGGTCATCATCGACAACCGGCCTGGCGGCAACGGCTGGATCGCGGTGGAAGCTGCCAAAAGATCCGCCCCCGATGGATACACTTTTCTGCAGGTCGATGCGTCCTACATGACCATCCAGCCGCATCTGTACAAGAAGATGCCGTTCGATCCGTTCCATGATTTCGAGCCAGTGGGCCCTATGTACCGCACGAACTACTTCATCGTGGTGGCGGCGGATTCGAAATGGAAAAGCGTAGCCGATCTGGCCGCCGCGGCCAAGGAGGCCAAGGGCCAACTGACCTACGGATCATCGGGCGTGGGCAGCCAGCTTCATGTGAACGCAGCCATCCTGGAAACCGCGCTCGGGCTGCCGATGAACCACATTCCCATTAAGGACACGCCGCAGATCTACGTGAGCATCGCGCGTGGCGACATCGCCTGGGCGTTCGGCACGGCGGCCACCGTCGGTCCCTTGGCCAAGTCAGGCAAGGTGAGGATGTTGGCCATCGCGGCGCCGCAGCGCCACCCGAGCTACCCGGACATTCCTACGGTACGAGAGTCGGGTGGCCCAGCCAACGTGGAGGCGCGCACCTGGGTGGCGCTGTTCGCTCCGACGGGCGTGCCCAAGCCAATCGTGGACAAGGTCAATGCTGACCTGGTACGCGTCATGTCCGAAGCCGACATCCGCGAGCGTCTGGATGCCGTGGGTTTCACAGCCTGGGCGGGCAGTCCTGCGCAACTGCGTAAGGTGATGGACGAGGACTACCAGCAATTTGGCGAAGTGATCAAATCCTTGAAGATTTCGTTGGATTGATAGGCGCCGACCGCTCTGATCCCAGCAGGAGCCTGGTTTCAGTTTGCGGCGTGTGATCAACGATTGAAGCGTCCGCGGTGGATCCTCGAAAACTTCTTTACTTCGCCACCAGCAGCGAGCAGGGCAGTCTGGCCAAGGCGGCCAAGCAACTGGCTGTTTCGCAGCCGGCGCTTTCGAAATCGATGGACCGGCTGGAGGGCGAGTTCGGCGTCCGTCTGCTCGAACGTGGCCCCACCGGTGTCGCACCGACGAAGCCGGGTGAGCTTGCCTATGCGCATGCAAAGTTGATCCGCGAGGAGATGACCCGCGCCAAGAGCTGTTCCGAGCGGGACGATGCCCGGGCAAACGTAGTGACCATTGCCACCTTGCCGAGTCTTGCGAGCAACCTCATTCCGCTCTCCGTGGCGCGTTGGCGAAAGGCCCACCCGAACGTGTTGCTGCGTGTCGTGGAGAAAGTGCAGATCGAGCTGCTGGTCGGGCTGCAGCGGGGTAAGTTCGATTTTGTCGTTGGGCTGACTGAATTCTTCGACATTCTTTTCGACGGACTGAAACAGCGGGTCCTGTTTCGAGACAAGTTATCCGTTTTCGCGCGGGCTGACCATGGTCTCTTCCAGCAGAAAACAGTGAACTGGAACGACGCAGCGAAGTGCCCCTGGATCTGCCCGATGGTCGGTCGGTCGCAGCGCACCGTGCTTGAAAAGCGTCATGGACGGGGAAGGGATTCGCTTGCCAGTGAACCTTGTGGAATGTGGATCGATCGACTTCACCAGAACACTCATCCGTTCGAGTGACCATCTGGCGATGCTGCCCATTCATGCAGTTGCAGCCGATGTGAGTGCGGGCTTCATCAAGGCCTTGCCATTGGACGTTTCGTCGCTGAAGCGGAACATCGCGGTGGTGTTTCGGGAGAACGCGCCTCTTGCTGCCGTCAGCCAGGATCTGATCAGGTGCATTGAAGAAACCGGCCAAGCGCTGACCCAGGCCTAGGGGCTCCCAGGCCAACTCCGCAGTCCGGTCAGTTTTGCTGACGCGTGATGAACTAAATCCAAATGGACATGATCCAGGCGGCCATCTAGAGTCGGATGTTGCCTTACGCAGCTCGGCTGGTTTGACGCCCCTTGGTATTCTCAAGGGATGCTTTCAGGTCCATCAGGCGCGTATCAGCGACATCGGTATGAGGCACGGCCATTCTTCATGGCTTGCCCTGATGGCTCAATACAAACGGAGAGACTCATGATCAAAGTCGGTGACACACTTCCCCCTGCCACCCTGATGGAATATATCGAACACGAGGGAGAAGGCTGCAGTCTGGGCCCCAATCCAGTGGATGTCTCCGAGGCGAGCGCCGGCAAGACCATCGCATTGTTCGCGTTGCCAGGTGCTTTCACGCCCACCTGCTCAGCGAGCCACGTGCCCGGCTATGTCGAGCATGCGGAAGCTTTTAATGCGGCCGGGGTCGATGAGATTTGGTGCGTGAGCGTCAATGACGCCTTCGTCATGGGTGCTTGGGCGAAAGACCAGCAGACCGGCGGCAAGGTGCGCATGCTGGGTGACGGCAGCGCATTGTTCACTAACGCCACCGGCCTCGCGCTGGACCTCACGGCTCGCGGCATGGGGGTGCGCAGCAGCCGCTACTCGATGTTGGTGAAGGATGGCGTGGTGTCCAACCTCAACGTCGAACGTCCCGGGGCGTTCGAAGTCAGCAACGCCGAGACGCTGCTGGCCCAGGCCAAGGCCTGATCCGCAGGTCGGCGGATGGCATCGCGGACCAATCGCCTGCCACCGCCTGGGCTCCTCGGTCGCTAATAATCGCAGCCCACCTGGTGACCATTTTGAAGGTAAGAAAAGCTGACCTGACGCACCAAAAAATGTGTCTTGACCCGCTGCTCTTCACTTTGAATAATTAACGTATTGATCGTCAGTAGTTGCTGATCTGGAGACAAATGATGAACGTTGGTTATATCGGACTGGGTGCTATGGGCGGAGCACTGGCACGCCAGATCATCGGGAAATTTCCCTTGTGGGTGTTGGACCTCAATGCCGCTGTCGTCGCGGACTTCGAGAAAAAAGGGGCTGTTGCGGTTTCAACGGCCGCGGACATGGCGCGGCAGTGCGACATCGTCCTGATGTGCCTGCCGCGCAGCTCGGACGTTGGGAAGGTGATCTTCGGGCTGAATGGGCTGATCGAGGGGCTGTCTCCGGGGAAAATACTGATCGACCAGACCAGTGGCATTCCTGACCAGACCCGTGCGTTTGCGCGGCGTCTGGCCGAAAGCGGCGTGGTGCTGTTCGATGCGCCCGTGTCGGGCTCGATGGCCGCGGCCGAGGCAGGAACGGTGTCGATCATCACTTCAGGACCTGAAGAAGCTTATGAACTGGCCAAGCCAGTGCTGCAGGCTATCAGCCGGCATGTCTACCGTTGTGGAGATCGCGTCGGTAACGGCCAGACGATGAAATCGGTGAATAACCTCATGAATACGGGCTGCCGGTTTTCTACGCTTGAGGTCGTCGCGCTGGGGCGCAAGATGGGATTACCTCTCGAGGTGATGACCGAAGCAATTAACCACACCACGGCAAGCAACTTTACTTCGACCGGCATGTTGCATGCGATCGCCGAAAGACGGCAGGCAACAAATTTCGGCCTGGCGTTGCAGTTGAAGGACACGAACCAGGCGCTGGCTCTTAGCTTGGAGAATTGCGCACCCATGCCGATCACGACCATCGTGCGCGGCCTGCTGCAGATAGGCGTCAACACGCTGGGAAAGAACTCGCAGCTGGAGCAGATGATCGGTCTCATCGAATCGTTGGCGGGCGTGCACTTCGTTGAGCCGGTGCCGGTGGCGCAGAATCAATTTGAAAGGGCTTGAGATGAAGGTCGGATGTGTGAATTTTGGACCGCTCGGTCATACCCTTATTCAGCAGCTTGCACTGAAGCATGATGTATTGGTGTTTGACGCGACACGGAACGCCCGCGCCCAGAATGATATCGAGCTTTCGGCGCTCGTCCGGGCCAGCGATGTGATTGTGGTTTGTGGCAAACC
Organism: Variovorax sp. HJSM1_2; assembly: GCF_049316285.1. Classification (NCBI taxonomy): domain Bacteria; kingdom Pseudomonadati; phylum Pseudomonadota; class Betaproteobacteria; order Burkholderiales; family Comamonadaceae; genus Variovorax; species Variovorax sp. HJSM1_2. The sequence goes on from NZ_JBMOXA010000005.1 coordinate 249,722, forward strand.
GTTGGAGGAAAATCTGCACGACGTTGTGTTCGAGCACGGCGATTTCGCTTCCAACTTAGAGCCCGGGAAGATAGTAGTGGACCTGACTGCGGGTGATCCAGAGTCGACGCGGGTCGTTGCGGTCGCTTTGAGTGAACGCGGGGTGCAACTGGTCGATGCCCCAGTGCATGCCGAAATCTGGGCCGACCTCGCGGCCCACGCAGCGATTTTTTGCGGCGGAGACGCGGCCACGCTGGCCAAGGTAAAGCCTCTGCTCGAGGTCATCACACCGCGGGTCGTGCTTGCCGGTGCTTCCGGCAATGGCCACGCCACCTATCTGGTGGTACAGGCCATCGCGATATGTAACCGCGTGGTGACTTGCGAGTGCGCGGGTCTTGGCGCGCGGCAGGGGTTGACTATGCGGGACATGGACACCGTACTCAACAACAGTTCAGGCCGCAGCAGTGCAACAGAGCGGCTGTTACCAAGTTTCTACTTGGCGCAGCCTACTGCGGACGTTCCCCTGGGCCGGGTGGTGCAAGACCTGCAGCTATTCTGCAAGGCCGCGGCCAGCTTCGGTGCTCCGGTGCTCATCGGCAATCTAGCACGCAGCGTCGTCGAGATGGCGTACAACGAGCTGTCGGATGATGCAACACTGGACGATGTTGCGCGCTTCTACGAGTCTGTCGGAGACTTCAGGTTCGCAGACGCTTAGCGTAAGCTTCGCGGCAGGGCGGCAAGGACGTGGAAAGTCGACCAGCCGTGCGCCCTGGGCTCCAATCCATACGGGCGCGGTCCCACGAGCGCCACTATCGCGCCACGGAAATGGCTACGATAGTTGCCATGGCGCCCCTGACGTCGTCGACATCCATCTGTCCGCAGATGCGCACGGCAGGTCAGCCAACAGCAGTACAACGAGCAATTCATGGAACTTCGACATCTTCGCTACTTCAAGGCTGCCGCAGAGGAGGAGCACTTCGGGCGGGCCGCGGAACGCCTGCACGTGACCCGGCCAGCCGTGTCGCAACTGATCGCCGATCTCGAGAGCGAGCTTGGCACCCAACTGTTCGAACGATTGGCCCACCGCGTCCGGTTGACCGAAGCTGGCAAGGCCTTACTGCCAAGACTAGACGCGCTGATGAACGATTTGCACGATGCGCTGGCGATGACTAAGCGGGTTGGCGAAGGTAAAAGCGGCGCACTCACAATCGGGTACGGGTCGCTCACCTTGCTTCACTCGCTATTTCGTGGCGCCATCAAGCGTTTTCGCGAGGAATTCCCCGATGTCACGCTTTCGCTGGTAGAGCAGGTGACGATCGACCAACAGAAAGCCCTCGAGGACGGGAAGATCCACGCGGGCTTCATGCACTTCGGGCCTAACAAGGCGTTCCTGCGTAAACGCAGGACCACGCCGCTGGTGAGTGGCCAGGATCGCACGGCGCTTGATTGGGTGAATATTCAAGCGGGGAAGGTCGGCGTGGTGATGCTGAACGAGCATCCGCTTGCCAAGAAGAGATCTGTGAAGCTCGCCGAGTTGGCGAACGAGCGCTTCGTCGTTGTGCCTCGGGGTATCAGCAGCCCGGGGCATGGCGCGATCCTCGACCTTTGCCGCAAAGCCGGCTTCGAGCCGAGGATCGTGCAGGAGGTGAGCACCACGGTTTCGCAATTGAACCTGGTGTCCGTCGGCATGGGGATCGGCCTGTCCATTATTGGGAAAAATTTCATGTACCCGCCCGACCTGACGGTCCTGCCCATCAGCGACATGAATTATCCGACGACGTTCGTGTTCGCGTGGGTGAAAGGCGAGCGAACACCAGCGCTTGACCGCATGATCGAGATTGTCGAGTCGATCGCAGGTTGACCAACCGCCCCAGCCGGGCTCACGCCATCAGAGTGCCGCCGTTGACATCGTAGACCGCGCCGTTCACATAGGCTGCTGCTTCAGACGCTAGGAAGTTAATCACCGCGGCGGCCTCTTCCGGTTTGCCGTAGCGGACCATCTGCGCCTTGCCTGATCGGTATTCCGGTGCGTTCATGATGCGTTGAGTCAGCACCGGTCCGGGCGCGATCGCATTCACCGTCACGCCGGACTGGCCCGACTCGACGGCCGCACTGCGCGTGAGCCCGATTAGGCCGTGTTTGGAAGCGGTGTAGGGGGTGCTGCCGTTGATGCGCCCGGTACGGCCGGAGGTCGACGCATTGTTGACGATGCGTCCCCAGCCGCGCGCCTTCATCTGCGGCAGCAATTCCCGCGTGAGAATAAATGGCGCGGTGAGGTTGATCGCAAAGACTTCGGCCCAGTGCTCACTGGTCACTTCCTCGAGGTTGAACTTGCGGTCGGCCTGTTTCGGGTGGATGCCGGCATTGTTGACCAAGATGTCGATGCATCCCTTCCAGGCCAGCGCATCCCGGGCCAGCCCCACAACCTCGGCTTCATGCGACAGATTGACAACGAAGCCAACGGTCGCCACGTTGTGCCTTTCGCCGAGCTCGGCTGCCATCCGGTGGACATCCGGGTTGCGGTCGACCAGCGCAACGCTGTGTCCTGCGGCCGCGAACATCTCGGCGCAGGCCATGCCGATACCGCCTGCGCCGCCGGTGATCAATGTGATTCTCTGGCTCATACGCCATCTCCGGATTGAAATGAGGAGATGTCGGGCGTGCGGCTCATGTGGGCAGGAAGTGTGCGTTGCATTCGAAGTCCGGTGGTTCTGGGGGCCCAAGCACGCAGCGTTGCCGACGGCTTTGGGACACAGGAACTTTATGGCCTTCGTGGTAAATCGTCCATTTGCATTAAGTTGACAACCCGTAAGAAAAACTAACAGACGCGGCAGCCGTGAAACGCGTTCATCGCCACTAGGGGTGGCGGACTTATGTTAAATTAATCCCATATATTGACACTATGTCATGCGTTAATCACAGGCAGACCGGGCGATAACAACCAACAAAGGAGTGCCAGAAGATGAATAAATGCGGATGGACTGAAGTACGGCTGGCCCCCGTCCTCATGGCGGGGTTTCTTTGCCTGGGCATGTTGAGCACCTCCGCGTTCGCCCAGGTTTATCCGGATAAGTCCCGCGCCGTGCGGGTACTTGTCCCGTTCGGTGCGGCCAGCTCGACTGATATCCTGGCCCGCGCTCTCGCCAAGGGCATCTCCGACGTGGCCGGACTGAATGTGATCGTCGACAACAAGGCCGGTGCTGAGGGCCAGATCGGCATGGTGGCTGGTAAAACTGCGGCGCCCGATGGCTACACCCTGGTGATGACGACGAGTTCAACCCAGGTGCTCAATCCGCACATGATCCCCAATCTCGCCTACGACCCGGTGGTCGATTTCACGCCGGTAGCCGGCATCGCCAAGTTCTCGCTGATCTTGAATGCCGGGCCGTCAGTCACCCAGCCCAATTTGCGTGAACTGCTGAAGGCTGCACGGGAGAATCCGGGGAAGTTTAGTTTTGGAAGCGGTACGGCCACTACACGGCTTGCTGCTGAATTGTTGCAAAGCCTGGGAGGTATCAAGCTGCTTGCAGTGCCTTACAAATCGCAGACGGATGCCATCGTCGGCCTAGCTGGCGGACAGGTGGACATAGTATTCATGGACTTGCCGGGTTCGAGTCCACACTACAAGTCCGGTAGGGTGCGTCCATTGGCGGTGACCGGCACGTCACGCATGTCGGCCTTGCCCGATGTGCCTACCGCGCAAGAGGAAGGACTTGCCGGCTATGAAGTCAGCGGCTGGTGGGCAGCTTACTTTCCGGCGAAGACACCGCCAGCCATTGTTGCGGCGATGCGTGACATCGTTGAAAAAGCCTTGAAGACTCAATCCGTGAAGGACGCCTTCACCACCTATGCGTTGGAGCCTTTGCCTCTGACTGGGAACGCTTTCACTGCATTCCAGCAGAGTGACAGTCTGCGCCTTGGGAAACTGGTTCGAGACGCCAACCTCGCCAGCAAGCCTTAGCATGGGTGTAACGACCAGTACGCCAGCTGCACATCACTATCAAAGCCGCCATGACCGACATTTTTCACCTCATCGAATCGGGCCTTGAGGCCTGCCTTGGCCGGCGCGAGTTGTTGCGTCGTGCGCTCGCCGTGGGGGCGCTTGCCATGCCTGCCTACGCGACCGCGCAAAGCGACTATCCCAGCAAGCCGATCCGGATCGTCGTGCCAGTGGCACCGGGGTTCGCAACCGACTACTTGGCGCGCTTGATCGCAGAAAACCTACGGGTCAAGATGAACGCCACTTTTGTGGTGGAAAACCGAGCCAGTGGCGCTGCAGGTAATGTTGGATCCGAGTACGCCGCACGTGCGCAGCCAGACGGCTACACCCTGCTTTTCGCGTCCCCCGGACCACTGTCGATCAACAAGTTCCTCTATCCAAAGCTCGGGTTCGATCCTGCTGATTTCGTTCCAATTTCATTGGTGGCGTCGGCCCAAAACGTTCTTGTGGTCAGGGCCAACTCTCCATTCAAGACTTTGGGGGAAATTATTGAACATGCCAAGGCCCGTCCGGGCGCGCTCAGCTACGCCAGCGGTGGTGCGGGCACCACCCAGCATCTAGCGGTCGAGATGTTGAAATCACAGGCAGGGCTTGATATCCTGCACATTCCTTACAAAGGTTCGGCGGCAGCGATGTCAGGATTCATCCAGGGGCAAGCGGATTTTTTTGTAGCAGAACTTGGCAACAGCATGCCTTTCATCAGGGACGGCAGGGTCCGGGCCATCGCCATTGGCAGTGTCAAGCGCGTATCCTCATTGCCAGACGTGCCGACCATGGCAGAAACGCTGCCTTCTTTCACGACCTCGGCGTGGTATGGCTTGGTTGCTCCGCCCAAAACTCCGCCTGCAATCGCGGTGAAGTTATCCGCTGCGATTGCAGAGGTCATGAAGCAAAGCGATGTCGAGGCCAAGCTTCAAGGCATGAGCATTCTGCCGATTGGAAGTACGCCGGCTGAAATGGCCAAGTTCATACAGGAAGAAAGCGTCCGCTGGGGGAAGCTGATACGGTCGGCGAAAATTGCTGTCGACTGAAGATGGGAAGCGGGGGCGCGAGGCCCTCACAATCGTCTTGTTTTATTGGTTCGCCAAAAACCGGTGGGCATCCAACGCCGCCATGCAACCGGTGCCGGCGCTGGTGATGGCCTGGCGATATACATGATCCTGCACGTCGCCGGCGGCAAACACCCCCGGTACACTCGTCATCGTTGCAAATCCTTCTGTTCCCGCATGCGTGACGATGTAGCCGTTCTTCATCGTCAGCTTGCCCTCAAAGATCTGAGTATTCGGCTTGTGACCAATGGCGATGAAACAACCCTTGAGCGCCACCTCATGCAAAGTACCTTCGAGTGCGTGACGCAGGCGCACGCCGGTCACGCCTGACGCGTCGCCAAGTACCTCGTCCAGTGTATGGAACAGCTTCAGCTCGATCTTGCCAGAGGCCACTTTATCCATAAGTTTGTCGACCAGAATGGCCTCGGCCTTGAACCCGTCGCGTCGGTGCACTAGCACCACCTTGCTGGCGATGTTTGATAAATACAAGGCCTCTTCGACCGCCGTATTGCCGCCGCCGACCACACAGACCTCCTGGTCGCGGTAGAAAAAGCCGTCGCAGGTTGCGCAGCCGGAGACGCCGCGGCCCTGGAAGGCCGTCTCGGATTCCAACCCGAGGTACTGCGCCGACGCACCAGTACACAGGATCAGCGCGTCGCAGCTATAACTGCCGCTGTCGCCCTTAAGCTTGAACGGCCGCTCGCTGAAATCGACCTCGCTGATGTGGTCGAAGATGATTTCGGTGTTGAAACGCCGGGCGTGTTCCAGGAAACGCTGCATCAGCTCCGGCCCCTGCACGCCGTGCACGTCGGCCGGCCAGTTGTCGACTTCGGTCGTTGTCATAAGTTGGCCGCCCTGCGCGATGCCGGTGATCAGCACCGGCTGCAGATTGGCGCGCGCGGCGTAGACGGCGGCTGAGTAGCCGGCAGGGCCGGAGCCCAGTATCAGCACCTTGGCGTGTTTGCTTGGGTTCATGAATGCAAAGCCTCAGACAACCATTGGCCGTGTCGCACCATCCATCGACAGCACCGAGCCCGAAATGTAGCCAGCGCGCGGTGATGCCAGAAACACCACCGCAGCGGCCACGTCCTCCGGCGTTGCTATCCGTCCAATGGGCAACGACTCACGCGCCTTGATCATGGCGGCATCCTCGGTGATGTTGCGCTGGCGTGCATCGGCCTCGACACCTTCCACCAGCCTGCCTGTAGACGTTTTGGATGGGTTGAGCGCATTCACCCGCACGCCTTGCGGCGCATAGGCCAGGGCCAGGCCGGCGGTGGCCAGCATCAGGGCGGCGTTCGCTGCGCCGCCGATTAGGTGGGTAGTGATGGGGATCTTCCCGCCCATGCCGATGACGTTCACGATCGCGCCGTGGCCACGTGCGGCCATGAGCTTGATCAGCGGGTCCATGACGTTGATGTAGGTGAAAAACTTGGCGTCCATCGCCCCGCGCCAATCCTGCGGCTCGAGCTCCCTGAACGGCTTCTGTCGGGCCGCACCCGCGGCGTTCACCAGCACGTCGATCGGCCCGTAAGCCGCTTCGGCCTGCGTGACCACCGCCAGGGCGCTCTTTGCGTCCGTCAGATCGGCCGTCAGACCATGCGCATGCTGGCCCGAGACGTCGAGTTCCTCGCATACTTGTGCGAGCCGGGCCTGGTCACGTCCCACCAAGCTGACCGTGCAGCCTTCCTGCAGGAACTCACGCGCGCAGGCCAGCCCGATGCCTTTAGAGCCACCCGTGATCAAAACATGTTTTCCGTTGAGTTTGAGATCCATGGCTGCTTTACCCCTTACCTTAGTACGTGTGAATCTTCGCTGCGTGGCTCCGCAGGATGTGGTCGGACATCTTCTCGGCGACCATGATGGTCGGGATGTTCGTGTTGCCTCTCGGAATGGTCGGCATGATGGAAGCGTCGACGACACTCAGGCCCTGCACCCCGAGCACCCGTCCGTTCGAATCGACCACGGCTTGTGGGTCGTCCTCTCGTCCCATCCGGCAGGTGCCCACGGGGTGGTAGACACCCGATACCTCGCTACGCACGAAGTCCAGCAGTGCTTGCCGGTCCTGCGATAGGCCTTTTACGTCGAGCGCCTTGCCGGTCATGCGGGCCAGGACACGGTCGGCCAGCGCCATTGGCATGGCATCGAGCAACAGCGAGAAGATACGCGCCTGCACCGCATTGCGTTCGGTCAGGGCATTCCATTTGCGGATGCGGTCCCCGACACGCACGATGAACGGCGTACCGATATGTGGTGCCACATGCTCCGAGGCCAGCATGTCGAAGATGCGCAGCAAGCCTTCCGACAACCGGAGCAAGTCACCTTCGTGGTCGCCAAAGCCGAACTCCACCAGTGGAGCTCGGGCTGCCTCGGCGCTCGCCAGACTGACCCGGCCGGTGCCCTGCGGTTTCAGCAGCACGGCATTCAGACTCGCAAGGCGCAGCCCCATCGCGTTCCAGGATGTCTTGCTCTGGATGTTGATGTAGAGGTCGGAGCGCGGCGCGTCGGGCTGTGTGGAGGTCAGGCGCATACAGGTGGTGGGATGCGTGCGCAGTGCCGGGTCCTGGCGGAAATTGCGGCCCAGAATCGCGCCCACGAACAGGGCCGCGTGGTTCTGCAGATTGCGGCCCACGCCAGGGCGGTCCGCCACGACCGGAATGCCGAGTTTCGCGAGTGCCTGCGCATCGCCGATGCCCGAGCGCAGCAGCATCGCGGGCGAATGGATGGTCCCCATGCAAAGGATCACCTCGCGGGCGCTGAAGTTGACAACTAATCCCGCAGCTTCTGCGTCCAGTCCGACGACGCGCGTGCCGTCGAATCGGAGCGAGCGCACGGTCGAACCGGCCATTACGGTGAGATTGGGTCGGCGCCGTACTTCGGGCGTCAGGTAACCGGCGGCGGTTGTGACGCGGCCGGCCTTGCTGTTGCCGATCGGTGTCATGCCGTAGCCGTCGCGAAAGTCGGCGTTCATGTCCGACACATAAGCCATGCCATCGCCGCTGGCGTAACGGTACAGTGCTTTGCTGAGTGGTGGCCACTCGCTTTGGGGAATTCTGCGGATCGGGATCGGCCCGGTGTTGCCGTGGGCGGGGCCCTGGAAATCCTGGTCCGATTCGAGCTTGCAGAAGTAGGGCAGGACATCGTTCCAGGCCCAGCCCGATGCGCCTTGCTCTTCCCATTCAGCATAGTCGTCGGCCGTGCCGCGAAACGCGACCATGCCCGCCACCGACGAACCGCCCCCCATCACGCGCGCCTGTGGAAATTTAACCGCACCGCCGCTCGTGCCATTGCGCCAAAATGCCTTCACTTCGGGCCAGAAATAGGACTGGTTGTATGAAGACAGGGGATAGGGATCGAGTACGTCCTTCGCCTCGCCCGATGCGGCGGTGTCCGGCGCGGCTTCGAGCAGCAGCACGGTGGTGCGGTTGTCAGCGGAAAGCCGGCTTGCTAGGACGCAGCCGGCCGATCCCGCGCCGACAATGATGTAGTCGTAAGCTGTTTGCATTCGTTTCTCTGTGTTCTCGACCTGTGGCTAGATGCTTCGGGGTCAGGCCGTCACAACCGGTTTTGGCGCGATGGGTCGAGTGATCGAATGCGGGGCAGCGCGAGTGCCCGCCGGTACTGCGCGCCAATGAAGCGAGCGGAGTTCACCGAATTCGTGCGGCATGCGCTGCCATTGATCGCCGCCGTCCGTGCTTCGGAAAAGTTGTCCGAGGTTTGTGCAGATAAACATCAGGTCGGGGTTGGATGGGTGCAGCGCGACGCACCATAACGTGCTGTTGAGTTCCCCTGGCAGCGTCAGGCGTTCCCAACTGTCGCCGCCATTCCGGCTGCGCAGGAGGCGCCCGTCGTTACCCGGAGGGCCATTGCCATTGGTGAGGAACACGGTGGCGGGGTCGTCGGTGCGCGTCACCACACAGCGGGTGTACTGCCAGGGGGAATCGATTTCAACGAATCGCCAATGTTCGCCTTGGTCTTCGCTGTAATGCAGGCCGCGGTTAGTCGATGCAATGACCCGCGCCTGACCGGTCGGCGTGCGTGTCACGGCGATACCGTGCACGTCGGCGGAGATCAGCCCTTCGGTCAGCAGCTTCCAGTTCTGGCCACGGTCGTCGCTTCGGTAGATGCCACCGATCTCTACGGTTGCCCACAAGGTGTTGTCTGAAAAAGGGTCGAACATCAGTTGCGTGACGCGTGTGGGGCCCATGTTGATATCGGAGAACTGGGCAATGCCAGGCGCGGCCAGTTCGGTCCAACTGACCCCGTTGTCGCTTGAGCGGAACAGGGCCGCGGGCCGTGTTCCGGCGAACAAGGTGTGTGGGTCGTTGGGGTCGTGGGCCACCGCCCAGACGTCGCCCAGCCCGGGACAGATCGCCTGCCAACGCGCCGTGGGCTCGTCCCAGAGATACATGCCTTCGTCCGTGCCGGCATGCAAGGTCTGCGGGGCCTCGGGATGACTGCTCATGGCCCAGACCCGCGCCTCTAGGTACATGCCGGAATGGCTGTTCGGATGAACCCAGGTCTCTCCCAGGTCGTCGCTGAACCATGCCGAATGGCCTGCAGTGCCCGCGTAGAGGTGGATCTCCTGTATTGGGGCGGAATGGAGTGCGCCAGTAGCGCTTGCATCAAGAGTGCTTTTGGGCTTCATGTTGGACTTGGAAGTTTGTTTAATTATCCCATGATATGACACTAATGTATAGATTCTGTCTCATGCTGTTTTAAGAATCGTCGATTTACCTTTAGACGGATTTCCCTTGCCCAACTGTTCAATCTTGTTTTAAAATAATCTCCTTATGCGGGATAAGTTATAATGGCTAGTCATCGGCACATCCCTATTTGCACACCGTCGGCTTGCGGCCGGCTGCCGCTGCAGTCACTTCAGCCTAGTTGCCTAGGCCAACCCTTTAAAGAGACAAACATGGAAACGAAAGCATTGGTTCACGCGCCTCAGGACTCCGGTGTGCCGGAAAGTGCACGCGATTTCGGCGTCGCCGGAAGGGTGGTGGTCATCACCGGTGCGGGCCAGGGCATTGGCCGGGAATTCGCCAGGCAGTTCGCGGCGGCTGGTGCGATTCCGGTTGTGGCTGATCTCAACATCGAAAGTGCTCAGGCGGTGCTGGCCGAAATCAAGGCCGCAGGCGGTCGTGGGATGGCGGTGAAGGTGGACGTCGGCGACCGCGCGTCCGTCGATGCGATGGTCCATGCGACACTGGCCGAACATGGCCGCGTCGATGCCTTGATCAACAACGCTGCCATCTTCGCGACGCTCGAGAAAAAGCCCTTCGATCAGATCGGCTTGCAGGAATGGGAGCGTGTTATGCGGATCAATATCACCGGTGTGTTTAACAGCGTCTGCGCAGTGGTGCCCGTCATGCGCGAAGCGGGTTGGGGCCGCATCGTCAACATCTCGTCTGATGCCGTTCGGCTCGGCGTGGCGAACTACCTGCATTACGTGACTTCGAAGTCCGCGCTCATCGGCATGACGAACGCGCTGGCGCGTGAACTGGGTCGCCACGGCATCACCGTCAACTGCATCCGGCCGGGTGGGGTTTCGACCGAAGTGGACCGGACGGTGAACCCGACGCTCGAAAGACGCCAGCAACAGTTGGCCCAGCAGTGCGTGCCACGCAGCCAGGTTCCGGCAGATCTGGTAGGTCTGGTGATGTTTCTCACCTCGCCGGCATCGGCCTTCGTGACCGGCCAGACCATTGCCTGTGATGGCGGCCTGACCCACAGCAGCTGATTCACTAGCTGATTTAGCCGGGCGTCAATCGCCCCCGTTCAGTGAGTGAGTGCCGCACGCGTCATCGCCCGTTGCCTAGCGCGTGTTGTTCCGCGCCGACACCGAGCCAAATGCCCTCGGTGGGCTGACCAGGTCGGTGTCCTCATTGACCAGGGCTTCGCTCAGCTGTTTGCCAGCGGCCACCACCGCCTCGCAGAAGCCGGGCATGCGTTTGCGGTCCAGCCGGTCCTGGGCACCGGCCACGCCGATGCTCCCTACCACCAGGCCGTCGGCGTTGAACACCGGTGCCGAAATGCCGAACACACCGGGGTTGAACTCGCCCTGGCTGACCACAAAACCGTCTCGCCGGATGGCGGCTAGGCTTACGCGGAACGAAGTCCAGTCGGTGCCTAGGCCGGCCAGCGCGATAGAGCGCTGGTGCTGCTGGAAGATGCTTCGCAAGCGGTGCGGCGGCAGGTAAGGAAGAATCACCTTGGATGCGGCGCCCGCGAACAGCGGCCGGCGCTGACCTCGCGAGAACAGCACGGGTGGACTGCCTTCGGCCAACTCTTCGCGGATGCACATCACCGTGTCGCTGTAGAGTGCACACAACAGCGCCGAATTGCCCGTCAGCGCGACCAGGGGCTGCAACACCTTGGCGCTGCTTTTGTAAAGGGGGTCCGACATGCGGATCTGCCGGTCGAACTCAACGATGCGTGGGCCGAGCACATAGCGGCCGTTGGACACGGCTTCGATCAAACCCGCAGCGTGCAATGCCTTGATGTAGCGGTACGAGGTGGACCGGGAAGTGCCGAGGTAGTTGACCAGGTCGATGGCTGGCCGGACGGACATGCCCGGCGTGAACAGGTCGAGCAAGCCGAGCATGCGCTCGAAGCTGCTTTGTGTGTCGCCCTCGGACTTACGTTTCACGGCTGACGGGGCGGCCTTGGAAACGGTGGCCTTTGGGGCGGTAGAGGTTTTGGTCGTACGTGTCGCCATGGTCGAGGATGGTCTGTGGAATAAATCCCACCTGTCTATGAAAGATGGATGGAACTATAGCCGAGCTCCCCTGGCGAAAGGGGCACCCGGTGTGAGGCCCGTGCGACAGAAACACCAACGGACAGCGAGCTCAGCCGGGCTGCGCGAGCGTGATCAGCTCTGTCACGTCGCGAGACTTTTCGATTCCCCAGCAGGCGTCCAGCAGGCGCGTGGACGCGGCGGCGTTTAGCAGCAGTCCGGTCTGTCCCCGAAACTTGTCGGCGAGATCGACATCAGTCATCGGGTTGGCAACGCTGCCTTTGCAATGCTGGATGAGCTCTTCGGTGCGCCGGCCGCTCTGGCAGACGACCGAGAGTTCGGCCGCCTCGGAGGTAAGTTGTTCGTCCGGCTCGGCTTCAATGGCGTCGCGCAAACGGACCACGTGAGGGTCATCGATTACAGACTGTTGGCCTTCGGCAAGGCCTGCGCGCCCGAAAGCCAGCGCGACGGCGATCCAGTGGTAGAGGCTGACTTTGGCCTCGAGTGCGTTCGCCGGATGCCGCCGAAAGCCCAATGCCAGTGCAGAAGGGTGCAGCCGCACGCGCACGCCAGCGATCGGGTCGCCGGGTGCCTGGTGGCCCCGGTGCCAGGCGATGGCAGCATCTACCGCCGGATGGATCACGATCCCGCAAGGATAGGGCTTGTAAGCCAGCGCAGTGACTTCGAAATTCATCGGCAGACCATCGGTCAGATAGGCCAGGTGCGGCTCGATGGCGAACAGGTCCGTGAAACCGTATTGGCCCTCGAGCGGGGCCGCCGGCCCAGCCATGCCTTGCTGCGCGAGCAGGGCGGAGCGCAAGCCACCCTGGGCGGCGTTGCCGAAAATCATCGTCGCCGACATGCTGCCGTGGGCCACGCGCAGGCCGGAAGCCTGCTGGGCCGCATGGCCGATGGCCCAGCCGATGGCGCGGGCGTCCAGCCGCATGGCCTTCGCCACGCCGGCGGCGGCGCCGATGCCCGCGGCCACGCCCGTCTGTGACCAGCCGATGTGGCCGCGCGCTGGCGCCACCGAAATCGCCTTGCTGACCCGGGACGCGACTTCCACGCCGACGATCAGCGCCAGCAGGAACTCGTCTCCCGACAGCGGCTTCCGACCGGCAAGCGCTAACAGCGCCGCCGCCACCGCGCCGGTGGGATGCAGGATGGTCTGTGCATGGGTGTCGTCGAACGAGTAGGCCGCCGAACTCAAGGCATTGAACAGGCTGGCACTCAGTGCGTCGGACCGCTCCGGCCGGCCTAGCAGGCCCGAGGTCGGTGCGCCGCCGAACGGCAGCAGTGCGCGGATGGCGACATCCACGATCTCGTGGCGCGCGCCGCCCACGCAGCAGCCGACGATGTTCACCAGGGCCCGCTTCGCGGCATGACGCGCGCCGTCGGGCACCGACGCGAGCGCCAGGTCTTGCACGTAACGTGCAAGCTCCGCCGTCAGGCCGGAACGGACCGTTGACTCAGGCATGGTTCAGGCCTTTTCCGAAGACCACTGCGGGGCCACGGCGGCACCGCCATCGGGCAACGACTGGGACTGCATGAACAGGAACACCTTCATGCTGTCCTCGTCGCGGTAGCCCGCGGCCGCAGCCTCGCGGTAGAGCTCGAGGATGCGCGGTGCCAGCCACAGGGGGGCACCGTGGCGCTGGGCCTCTTCGAGCATCAGCGCCTCGTCCTTCAGGCCGATCGACAGCGGGCCGTTGTATTTGAAGGTTCCGCTGAGGATGGCGGCCGGGATCTTGTGTGTCGTCGTGTAGTTCTGGCCGGAACCGGCGTTCAGCACGTCGTTCAATACTTTGGGGTCGAGGCCGGCCTTGACACCCATCGCTAGGCCTTCGAAGACCGCCATCCGGCCGGCCGCGGAAACATGGTTGTTGATCACCTTCGCCACCTGCGAGATGCCAGGCTTCGCGCCAAGGTAGATCAGTTTTCCGGCCATCAGGTCGAGGGTGGCGTGGGCGAAGGCGAAATCAGCCTCGCTGCCGGAGGCCAGCACCGCCAGCGTGCCGGCCCGCGCGCCGGGCGGTCCGCCGCTGACCGGCGCGTCGATCAGGCCGATGCCGCGCGCGCGCAGCTCGGTGGCGATCCGGTCGATGATGGCGCTGCCCAGCGTGGAAGTCTCGACGTAGACGCGCAAGGCGCTGCCGCCGACGACGCCGCGCTCGCCCAGCGCGACAGCTAGGCTGGCGTCGCGCGACGGCATGGAGGCGATGATCAGTTCACAGCGGTTCGCCATGTCCAGCGGATCTTCGGCCACCTGCGCACCTTGCGCGACGAGCGGCTTCAGGGCTTCGGGGTTGCGGTCGCAGACGGTGAGGTCCACACCTTGCTCGAGTAGCCTAAGGGCCATCGGCTGGCCCATGTTGCCGACGCCGATCAGGCCTACCTTGATGCCGGTCATGGCTGTTCTCCTGCCAAAGCTGGCAGCGGCGAAGCGCCCGCGGGCAGGGGCAGCCTGGCGGTATTCAGGACGAACGCGAGCATGGTGTAGTAGCCGCAGACGGCGAGCAGGTCGAGCGCAGCCGGCTTGCCGAAGGTTTCCGCCACAGCATCGAACGAGGCGTCGGAGGGTTCGCCCCGCCACACGGTCTCGTGGGCGAAGTCGTGCACGAGGGATTCACGGTGATCCATGTTCTCGGGTCGACGGCCTCGGGATACGGATTCGATCACCGCCTCGCGCAGGCCCGCTTCACGGGCGATCCGCGCATGCGCAACCCATTCGTAATCGCATGCCCAGCGCCGCGCCGTGACAAGGATGGCAATCTCGACCAGGGCCGCCGGCAGGCCGGTGCCGTACCGAAGGTGTTCGCCGAGCGCCTGTACCTTGCTGGCGAGCGCCGGGTTGTGGATCAGGGCCAAGAAGGGGCCCTTGAGCGCCCCGCGCGGTCCGCTGGCGATGACATCGGCAACCTCGCGCTGCTGCTCGCTCATTTGTTCGCGTTCAAGAATGTCGAATCTAGTCATGGAAGTCTCGGGTTAACCTGCGTGTGCGAGTTCGAAGATGCGGTCGTGGCTGAGTGACGGAATACGCGACCGTGCCAGCGCCACCTGGCCGAGGTCGATGGGCGCACAGATGACCTCTGATGCTTCACCGGCCTCGGCCAGTATTTGGCCATTTGGGTCGATGATCATCGCGTGGCCGTAGGTCTGGTGGCCACCGGGATGTTCTCCACAGGTGGCAGGCGCGATGATGAAGGCGCCGTTTTCGATGGCGCGCGCCTGGAGCAAAGCCTTCCAGTGAAGTGTGCCTGTCTGCCGAGTGAAGGCCGCGGGAACCGCAAGCACCTCGGCCCCGCCCTGCGCCAGAGCCCGATAGAGCTGCGGAAATCGGGCGTCGTAGCAGACCGACATGCCGATGCAGGCCCAAGGCGTTCGCGCCACCACGGCGCGGCCTCCCGGCGCGTAGGCCGACGATTCGCGAATCACCCGGCCGTTCTTCAGGGTGGCGTCGAACATGTGGATCTTGTCGTAACTTGCGACCACGTCACCACTGGGCGACAACAGGTAGGAGCGGTTCACCAGACGGCCCTCGGGGCCGTTCAGCGCCAGCGAGCCGACCAGCAGCCATACCTTCTGGTCGATGGCCAGCTTCTGCAGCTTGGGCAGGGATGGATCGCTTGCCTCCTCGTCGGCATTGGCCCGCATCGCTGCACCACTCGCATGCAGGAAGGTGGCGTACTCCGGCAAGGCGACCAGGGCCGCGCCCTGGTCCTTGGCGGACCTGACGCCGTCCACCACCCGCGCCAGGTTGGCGTCGCGGTCTTCGCCGGGGCACAGTTGCACGCAGCCGACGATGAACTGATCTGCGCTCATGCCGCGTTGATCCCCAGCATGGCACGTGCTTCGGCTGGAGTCGCCAGGCGGCTGCCGAGCAGGTCGACGATGTTGGCGGCCTTGCGCACCAGCGACGCGTTGTCGGGGGCGAGCTCACCCTTGGCGATGTACAGGTTGTCTTCAAGTCCCACGCGGATATGACCACCGAGGATCAGGGCCTGCGCCACCATGGGGAACTGCGAGCGGCCGACGCCGAAGGCCGCCCATTCCGCACCCTGCGGCAACATGCTCTTCATCGCGGCCAGCACCTCCGTGGTGGCCGGGGCGCCCCAGGGTACGCCCATGACCATCTGGAACAGCGGCTTATCGTCGAGCAGGCCACGGCGGATCATGTCGAGCGCCAGGGCGATGTGGCCGGTGTCAAAGACTTCGAGCTCTGGCTTGACGCCGGCGCTGCGGATCGCTGCGGCAATCGTCTCCACGTGGCCGGGCACGTTGACCAGCGCACCCTTGCCGAAATTCAGCGTGCCCATGTCCAGGCTGCAAATGTCAGGCTTCAGCGCAACGATGTGCTGAACGCGTTCGAGCGGCGGCCTGAGGTTCGATCCGGGCTGAGCCTGGTTGGTTTCGGAATCGCTCGGCACGAAGCGGGCGCCGGGGCCGGTGGTCAGGTTGACGATCACTTCGCTGCCGCTGTCGCGTATCCGGTCGACGACCTCGCGGTACAGCGCCAACTCCATACTCGGCTTGCCCGACTCGGGGTTGCGAACGTGAATGTGGGCGATGGCCGCACCTGCCTTGCAGGACTCGATTGCGGCATGGGCGATCTGTTCTGGCGTGACGGGCACGGCCTGAAATCGGCCTGCGGTGTCGTCGCCGCCGGTGACCGCGCAGGTCAGGATGACTGGTTGTTTCAAGGCTGTTCCTTAAGGTCTGGATGGTTCAGACAAATTATCCTGACCGACGCGCGGTTTGTCAATAAGTCTCATATTTAGGGATTGGTGCAATATTTAATCAATTTAATTTTGACTTGCTGTGAACTATAGATGTGAATAAAATAATCTCGAATATAGGGATTATTGAAATTTACAAGTCTATTTCGACCGCGGTGCACCAGCGCTGTCGATGGACCGCACATCAGAAATCACCAAGGAGATTCAATGCGTGGAGTCGTTTTCATGGGCCATCGCCAACTGGCGTTGATGGACTTCAAGGACCCGGAGCCCGGAGCGGACAGCGTGGTCATCGAGATAAAGGCGTCCGGGTTCTGCGGCAGCGATCTGCATCACTACCGAGGCGCCCGCGGCGAATCCCTGCGCGTAAAGAGCCCCGAGTTCCTGCGCGAGCGCGGCATCAGCTTCGACGACCCGATCATCGCGGGGCACGAGCCCTGCGGCATCGTGGCGGAAATCGGCAAGAACGTCGATCCCAGGGCGTTTGCTAAAGGCGATCGCGTCATGGTCTACCACTACGACGGATGCCGCTATTGCGACCAGTGCCGCACCGGCTGGGTGCAGATGTGCGAACGTGGCTCCACGGTCTATGGGCAGACCGCGCACGGCGGCCATGCGCACTACATGGTGGCCCCCGCCAAATCCCTGATCCATCTACCGTCGGAGATCAGTTTCGCGGCGGGCGCCGCCGTGTCCTGCGGCACCGGTACGGCGTTTGCCGCGCTCGAACGCCTCGACGTGAGCGGTCGGGATACCTTGGCCGTGTTCGGTCTCGGCCCAGTCGGCTTGTCGGCCATTCAGCTGGCGAAAGCCATGGGCGTGCGGACGGTGGCCGTGGACGTGTCGGCGGAACGCGTGGCCCGCGCACTTTCATTCGGAGCCACTGCAGCCTTCGACTCGAGCCAGTCCGACCCGGTCGAGGCCATCATGCAGTGGAGCGGGGGCAAGGGCGTATCCACGGCCATCGACTGCGCGGGGGTGGCCGCCGCCCGCCATGCGGCCGTGAGGTCGACCTCGACCTGGGGACGGATCGCTTTCGTTGGCGTTGGCGGAAATGTGTCTTTCGACGTGACGGCCGACCTGATTCTCCGCCAGCGTACCGTTATCGGGCACCTCACGTTCTCGGACGTGGCGATGGCCCGATGCGTGCGCTTCGTGGCCGACCACGGAATCGACCTGGACCAGCAGTTCAGCGAACGGTGGAAGCTAGAAGATGCCGTGCGCGCCTACCAGGAATTCGACAAACAGACTTCCGGTAAGGCAGTCTTCGAGTTTTGAGGCCTTTGAGCCCCTCGGGCCGTTTTAGCAATCCGGCCCCTTCCCTCAGCCACACCATCAAGGACATCCGTTGAACGCCATCTCCAACGCAGCGCTTTCCACTCCGCTTCTCACTCCCTTTCTGGTGGAACGCAACAAGAAACACTTCATCGACGGCCGATGGGTCGGCTCCGCGTCCGGCGAATGCATCGACACTTTCAATCCCGCGACGGGCGGACTGCTGGCCACACTGGCCCGGGGCCGACAGGAGGACGTCGACCGTGCGGTCCGCGTGGCGCGTCAGGCCTTCGAGGGGCCATGGCGGCGCTTCACGCCTGGCCAACGGCAGCGGCTGATCATGCGTTTTGCCGAGCTCTTCGACAAGCATTTCGATGAACTCACGCTGCTCGAATCGCTCGACATGGGAGCCCCGCTGCACACACGGCTGCGGCCTGGCAAGGCGGCCCTGGTGCAGACCATTCTTTACTACGCGGCACAGGCCCGGAATATCCAGGGCGAAACGCCCCACAACTCCCTGCCCGGCCAGGTCACCACGATGATCCTGAAGGCGCCCGTGGGTGTAGTGGGGGCCATCATTCCTTGGAACGGCCCCTTGTTCGCGCAGATGCACGTGCTCGGCCCGGTGCTCGCCACAGGCTGCACCGCCATCATCAAGCCGGCCGAAGATGCATCGCTGACCGTCTTGCGTACGGCCGAGCTGTTGGTGGAGGCGGGGCTTCCGCCCGGTGTCGTGAACGTGGTGACGGGCATCGGCGCTGAAGCCGGCGCGGCGCTTGCGGCACATCCCGATGTCAACCGCATCGCGTTCACCGGCTCTACCGGCGTGGGCCGGGAAATCATCAAGGCTTCTGCTGGCAATATGAAGCGACTGCAGCTCGAGTTGGGCGGCAAGTCGCCGGACATCGTGTTTGCTGATGCCGACCTCGACAAGGCCGTGCCCGGCGTGGCGATGGGTGTTTATGGAAACAGCGGCCAGATTTGCTTCGCCGGCACTCGCGTGTTCGTGCAGCGCAGCATCCAGGCGGAATTTCTGGAGCGGATGAGCGCCTTCGGCAACACGCTGAAGGTGGGCGACCCGCTGGCCTTGGAGACAGACCTCGGGCCGTTGATCACGCAGCGACAGCTCGATCGGGTTCTGGGCTATGTGGAACAAGGCAAGCAGGAGGGCGCCGCGCTGGTCTCGGGAGGCAGGCGGCTCGGAGGCGATCTGGCCAATGGCTACTTCCTGGAGCCGACGCTCTTCGGCAACGTCAGCAACCAGATGACCGTGGCGCAGGAAGAAATTTTCGGGCCTGTCGCATCGGTCATTCCGTTCGACACGGCCGATGAAGCCCTGGCGCTGGCCAACGCCACGCCATACGGCCTGGCCAGCGGAGTGTGGTCGGCGAACGTTAATACCGTGATGAAGATGGTCCATGGCATTCAGGCGGGCACCGTCTGGGTCAACTGCTACGGCATGGTCGATCCGGCGGTGGGTTTCGGTGGCTACAAGGAAAGCGGGTATGGCTGGAAAGGCGGCGCCGCCCAGATCGACGGCTACCTGTACCAGAAGGCTGCCTACATCAATGTCACTGCTTGACGACAGATCACGCGAGCAACGCGACGGCGCAACGATTCCGCCTGAAATTCAGGCGCTGATCGATCGCGCCGCGATCCAGGACGTGCTGATGCTGTACTTCAGCGCGGCGGATGCGGGAGACCGGCTGGCCGTACGCCAGTGCTTCACAGAGGATGTGCGGGCGCAGTACGAAAGTAGGCCCGAAGTACGCGGCGTCGATGCACTGCTAGAGCAGATTGTTCTGCTGGGCAATCTGGCGTCCGGTGTCTGCCGCGTTTCCACACATTTCGCCGGCAACCTGCGCTTCAAGGAGCTGCGACGCGAATGGGCAGAAACGGAGTTGAATGCGTTTGCCTGCCTCGTCGATCAGAGCGGCACCACGGTCGCTATTCGGAGCCTGCGTTACCTCGACCGTTTGCGCAAAGAAGATGGTGAATGGAAGGTCGCTGCACGCCTGCACACGCTGGATTGGGCGATGGCTGTACCTTGTACATTTGCGAGACCCTTTGCCGAGAAGTTGACTTCGTGGCACGGCCTGCAGATGGGATAAACCCGCCGGCCTCTTGAGCCGGAGGACATCGACCTTGAGCTGTCTACTGGAGCAACGTAAACAGCTGAGTGCAGTCTGTTTCCTTGTTCAGGTTTTGCCCCATGGCCAGCGCGCTGCGAAGTTGCTCCGGCGTCCTGGGCAAAGCCGCGACCGTGTTGCATTCCTCGAATTTCGTCCGGAGGGCGGTCCAGTCCATCGGCGCGCTTGGGCTTCCAGGCACATCGATGCCGGTCCGGGCAAATATCCGCCCATCCGTGGTGTGAATTTCGACATGCCCCAGCGGCATTTCCGTTTTCCAGTTGAACGCAGTATCCGGCACTGGCACCACCTTTTGTGCGGTGGCCAGCACTTCCGGATTTCTCAACTCGGTGCTCGTGAAATCGATGAGGCCCATTCCACCCTTCGCTGCTGCTATCGCCACCAGAAACGGCAGGCTGAATTTGGCATCGACGAGTGTTGCAGGCGCGCGGCGCGAGGCAATCGGCTCGCACATCAGTTGGTGGTAGTCGCCGACATGCACTCGAATTTCCTGGATTTCCGCCGGAGAAATTTTGTTCTCTGCAACCAGATCGATAGTCGCATGAATGTGGCTGTGAGAAGTCCCCACTGCAGGCCATCGCTTGAACAAAGTCTGGTCACCGATGTATTTCTGCCCCAGGCCGTCCAGGATGGCTTCACGGTTGTATCGACCGCCGAAATACATCTGGAAAAGTCCATGGGGACCCTCGAATACCTTTGGAACGCCTGTGACCCCCTTTTCTGCGAGCAAGCTCGCAAGGACCGCGCCCTTGGCAGAAAACCCGGCGTACATCGCACGTAGATCGCTGCCCACGGAATTGATGACTTCCATCGTTCCGCTGCACTGCATCAAGGCGATACCGAGCGCATGTTTGGTCTGGTCACGCGACAATTTTAGAATATGGCAGGCGGAGGCCGTGGCACAGAAGACGCCTACGACCGTCGAGAAGTTCCAGTCTTTCTTCCAGACAAGGTTCTGAATGAAGCGGTTGAACAATTCGTGGCCGATGGCGATCGCCGTGATGACGTCTTTGCCATTCACAACGTGCTGACGCTGTGCCAGGGCGACAACCGCGGGGAGAACGGAACTGCCGGCATGCTGACCCCAGGGTGACTGATCGTCGAAATCAAGGCAATGCGCCATCGCGCCGTTAGCAAAAGCCGCCATGACGGCTGAAGTCCGAAATCCACACCCGATGACCACACTTTCAGGCTTGCCTCCCGCCTCCCTGGCGACCGCGATGGCGCTTTGCACGGCTGGCTCCAGGCCGCTGGCTGCGAGTGTCACGCCAAGATGATCGATCAAAGCCATCTTTGCCGACGTAACCACGCTCGGCGTCAACTTTTCGAACCGGGACGTGATGACGTAGTCGGCAATATCCTCGCAAAGATCAGAGATCACATTTGTCGAAGTGGTCATAGCTATAGAGCAACATTTTTGGTGACCGAATGCGTTCGTGATGCGGTGGATAGGAGTGCCCCAGCTATCGGTCCGGACTGGTCACGGGATGCGTGATCGGGGTGAATTTTCGTTTGCATTTCGAAGGCATTAAGTCATTCAATCGCCTTGCCCATATCCTCCACGACCTTCTTGGCGTCCCCAAAGACCATCATGGTTTTGTCCATGTAGAACAGCTCGTTGTCCAGGCCCGCATAACCCGCGGCCATGCTGCGTTTGTTGACGATCACGGTCTTGGCGCGGTAGGCCTCGAGGATGGGCATGCCGTAGATCGCACTGCCCTTGGTGTGCGCCGCCGGGTTCACCACGTCGTTGGCGCCCAGGATGATGGCCACGTCCGCCTGGCCAAACTCGCCGTTGATGTCTTCCATCTCGAACACCTGGTCGTACGGCACCTCGGCCTCGGCCAAGAGCACGTTCATGTGGCCCGGCATGCGCCCGGCCACCGGGTGGATGGCGTATTTGACGGTGATGCCTTTTTCGGTGAGCTTGGCCGCGAGCTCCTTCACCGCATGCTGGGCACGCGCCACCGCCAGGCCGTAGCCCGGCACGATGACCACCGTTTCGGCATTCGCCAGCACAAAGGCGGCGTCGTCGGCGCTGCCGCTTTTCACCGGGCGCTGCACGGCGGCAGTGCCGGATGCGGCCGTGGCATCGCCACCAAAGCCGCCACCGATCACGTTGAAGAACGAGCGGTTCATGGCCTTGCACATGATGTAGCTGAGGATGGCGCCGGAGCTGCCCACCAGGCTACCCGCAATGATCAACATGCTGTTGTTCAGGCTGAAGCCGATGCCCGCCGCCGCCCAACCCGAGTAGCTGTTGAGCATGGACACCACCACCGGCATGTCGGCGCCACCGATGGGGATGATGAGCAACACGCCGAGTGCAAAACCCAGCGCGATGACCAGGCAGATGTCCATCCAGCTTTGGCTGTGCCAGAAACCAAAGATGAAGAAAGCCGCTGCCAAACCCAGCACGAGGTTCAGTTTGTGCTGGCCAGGGAAGCTGACCGGCGTGCCCTGGAACAGGCGGAACTTGTATTTGCCGCTGAGCTTGCCAAAGGCGATGACCGAGCCGCTGAAGGTCACGGCACCGATGAAGGCGCCCAAGGCCAGTTCGATACGGTTGCCGCCGGGAATGGCTTCACCCTTGGCGGCAATGGCAAACGCCCAAGGCTCAGCCACGGCGGCCACGGCGATGAACACCGCCGCCAGGCCGATCATGCTGTGCATGAAGGCGACGAGTTCGGGCATCTTGGTCATCTCCACGCGTTTGGCCATGAGGGCGCCGGCGGTGCCGCCGACCAGCAGGGCCACGACCACGTAGACCAGGCCTTCGACCGGGTTGCGCTGCAAGGCCGTCGCGTGGGTGTAAATGAGCCCCACGGTGGTCAGCGTGGCGATCGCCATGCCGCTCATGCCGAACAGGTTGCCACGGATGGAGGTCGTGGGGTGGCTCAAGCCTTTCAGCGCCTGGATAAAACACACGCTGGCGATCAGGTACAGCAAAGTCACCAAGTTCATGCTCATGGCTTGGCTCCTTGTTCGGCGGCAGGTGCCTTTTTCTCTTTCTTCTTGAACATCTCCAGCATGCGGCGCGTCACCAGAAAGCCGCCGAAGACGTTGACCGCCGCCAGCGCCACGGCCAGCACGCCCATGGTTTTGCCGAGGGTGGTTTCGGTCAGCGCGGCGGCCAGCATGGCGCCGACGATGACGATGGCGGAGATGGCGTTGGTCACGGCCATCAGCGGGGTGTGCAGCGCCGGGGTCACCGTCCAGACCACGTGGTAGCCCACGTAGATGGCGAGCACAAAGATGATCAGGTTGATCAGGGTGGGGGAAACAGCGTCCATGTCTTTGTCCTTTTTTATTTGCGCTTGACTTCGCCGCCGTGGGTCATCAGGCAGGCGGCAACGATGTCGTCGTTCAAGTCTTGGTGCAGCGTGCCTTCTTTGGTGACGACGAGCTTGAGGAAGTCGAGGACGTTGCGTGCGTACAGGGCCGAGGCGTCGGCGGCGACCAAGGCTGGCAGGTTGGTGTCGCCGATCAGGGTGACGCCGTGCAGCACGACCGTTTGGTCGGCAACCGTGATGGGGCAGTTGCCGCCGATACCCCCATCCGGCCGGGCCACGCCCTTCCCTGCGGCCAAGTCGACCAGCACCGAACCCGGCTTCATCGCCTTGACCATGTCTTCGCTCACCAGCTCCGGGGCGGCACGGCCGGGAATGAGGGCGGTGGTGATCACCACGTCGGCCTGCGCCACACGTTTGGCGACTTCCACCTTTTGCCGCGCCAGCCAGCTTGGCGGCATGGGTTTGGCGTAGCCGCCCACACCTTCGGCGGCTTCTTTCTCTTCCGGCGTTTCGTAGGGCACGTCGATGAACTTGGCGCCCAAGGATTCCACCTGTTCCTTGACGCTGGGGCGCACGTCGCTGGCTTCGATCACCGCGCCCAGGCGTTTGGCGGTGGCGATGGCTTGCAGGCCGGCGACACCGACGCCGAGGATGACGACGCGGGCGGCCTTCACGGTGCCCGCCGCCGTCATCAGCATGGGAAAGAAGCGTTGGTAGGCGTTGGCGGCCAGCACCACGGCCTTGTAGCCGGCGATGTTGGCCTGGCTGGAGAGCACGTCCATGCTTTGGGCGCGCGTGGTGCGTGGGGCGGCTTCCAGGGCGTAGCCGGTGACACCCGCAGCGGCCAGGCGTTGCAGGGCGTCTAGATCGAAGGGGTTGAGCATGCCAACGACAGTGGTGCCGGGTTTGAGCAAGGGGAGTTCGGTGGCGGTCGGGGCGCGAACCTTGAGCACCAGGTCACAAGCGAAGGCGCCTGCGGCGTCGGTGATCTCCACGCCCACCGCCTGGTACACATCGTCTGGTGCACTCGCGGCCACACCGGCTCCGCTTTGCAGTCGCAGGGTGTGGCCCTGCGCTTTGAGTTTCTTCGCCGTCTCGGGCGTCAGCGCCACCCGCGTCTCTCCCGCTACCGTCTCCACTGGCACGCCTATCAGCATCGCTTGATCTCCAAATTAAAAACATGAATGTGGTCAGTGCATCGGCGCCTGACGGAGCGTGGCGGCCGTTTAACCAGCCACAAAACTGCGGTGTGCTTCGTCTATCCAGTCGAGAACCTGTGCGGCTTGTGGCAGTAGGAAGGTCACGCCTACACCCCACAGGATCACGCGCTCAAGCTGTTCTTTCGAAACTTTCAATTCGAAGAGCCGGATGGCGTGCAACTTGAAGGGGACTTCATGGCCTAGAAGGGCAAGCTGGGACGTGATGACGATCTCACACCATCGCCGTTCATCACCATCCTCGCTCGGCAGCAGGGCGCTGCGCATTTCCTTGTACCGTGTGACAGCGGCTTGATTGACCTCGGCGACGCGTACGGTCGATGCCTTCATGTTCATGTTCGCTTCCTCATTGAAAAGATGTCTCAAGCCGACTGGGATTGACTTGCAAATCCGATCGACGTTACTATAACTTGTCTCAATATGTGGGACTTATGTAGTCTTCGATTATCGGTGTTCTCAACCTGCTACGCAGGCTTGTCAAAAAAAACATAACTTCTATTAGGAGACATTTACATGCCCGATTTCAGGATCACCCGTCGCGTGGCCGCGACTATCGTTGCGTCCGCTTTGCTCCCCGTGGTAGCCGTGGCTCAGCCGCTGTCGGGTAAGCCAATTCGCCTCATGGTGGGCTACTCGCCGGGTGGTGGCATGGACACGATGGCGCGCCTCTACGCCGCCAAGCTACCGGAATTGCTGAAAGTCCCCGTCATTGTTGAAAACAGGCCGGGCGCTTCGGAGATTCTTGCCGCGCAGCCTGTTATGCGCGCACCGCCCGATGGGCATACTTTGTGGATCGGATCGGGCGGGGCCCTGGTTTAGGGCCCCGGCGTTCGAACCGACCTGCCGTACGACCCGCTGAAGGATTTCACCCCAAATGCGCTGATCGCCTATGCGCGCGTGCATCCCGGAAAGTTGTCTTATGGTTCCGCCGGTATGGGCTCTGGTAGTCACCTGACAGCCGAGTACATTCTCACGCTGACCGGTGCATCGGCGCTGCATGTACCCTACAAGGGTGAGGCGGAATCTACCCGGGACAACATTGCCGGCAATCTGGACGTGAGCATGGCTATGGTGGCGACCGCAGTGCCCCTCATCAAGGACGGAAAGGTGAAGCCGTTGGGAGTGACGGGTAAGAGCCGGATCAATGCATTGGCTGACGTGGCAACAATCGCCGAGTCCGGCATTCCGGAACTGAAGGAAGTCGGGTCGTACACCTTCTATGCGCTGATGGGCCCTGCTGGCATGGCACCTGATCTCGTTAAGCAGTTGAACGATGCCTTCAACAAGGTGGCTCAGATGACAGAAGTGGCTCAACGCCTGCGTGATGTGAGTCTGCGGCCCGGCTCCGGTTCGCCCGATACCTTTCGGCAGCAACTGCAGTATGACCTGGCGAAGTGGTAGAAACTGCGCGGCAAGATCAAGGTGGGGGCGTCCTGAGTATTTGATCTGATCAGTTTCAGTTCATGCCCGCGTTGAAAGCCAACGTTGAAGCTGGCTATGACGTTACACCGCCCTGACCATCGCCTTAAGTGGAGAAGATGGATGGGGAGGGGAATGAACCGTGAGGCCTAAACACGCTGATGGTCAAACACAAACTTCTTCCATCGAACAATGTTGTAGCTGTTGAAGATCCCGTGAATGAAGAACGGGTCGTTCTCGATGTATTGCACGGCTTCCCCCCTCGTTTGCACGTCCAGAAGAATCAAGCCCCCGTTCGGAAAATCGTCATCATCCGGAAAGAGACCGCCGCTTGCGATGATGAGCTTGGCCTTGCTCGATACATAGTCGATATGTGTTTGGCGAAAACTGCTCTTAGTAGATTTATCGGTTCCCGGTTTGTCGAAAAAAGTAATGGCAAATGGCATGTTTGGCTTTCGGTTGCAGTTTTTAATGGACGCTGACCAGAGACTGGCTAAGCCGCAAATGTCGATGAGGTGCCTGTAAGTCTTCGCTTGTTGAATCGCGCCCTGAAGCAGCGGGTTATCACTGTGTCTTCGTCACGCAGTGGCCTGTTGCAGTGACCGTTTCAGTTCTCACGCCATCTCATGACGTCTGGCCCCGCGTGTGATGAATTCCGCTGATCTATTGACCCAGCGTTCTGTTGAGTCCAACGACGTAGGGCCGACGAACTGTAGGCATAGGGGCAAAGGCCGTCCATTCGTAAATTGTTGACCATCCGTAAGACGAACTTACCGTGGCAAAAGTCATTTTTGCTTGTTAATGCCCATGTGGATAACTACACTTATCCCGATATATGGGACTAGTTTGGGAATTGGTTGTAGGCATGGCTTGCAGTCCACACCAGCGGCCGACACCGATATTCACAACAGGCGCCGCAGCGTCAACAGGAGACAACAAATGAAATATCTATCTTTTTTGCGTACGCTCGCCATCGCGGGCTGGATATCGCTGTTCATGGGCGCGGTGTTCGCTCAGACATTTCCGTCTAGGCCTATCAAGATCGTCGTGGGTTACGGGCCAGGCGGTGCT
Source organism: Variovorax sp. HJSM1_2 (assembly GCF_049316285.1). Taxonomy (NCBI): domain Bacteria; kingdom Pseudomonadati; phylum Pseudomonadota; class Betaproteobacteria; order Burkholderiales; family Comamonadaceae; genus Variovorax; species Variovorax sp. HJSM1_2. The sequence goes on from NZ_JBMOXA010000005.1 coordinate 276,650, forward strand.
GCTGATCTGACGGCGCGAGTCTATGCAGAGAAGCTTTCGACCGTACTGAACACGCCGGTTATTGTCGAGAACAAAGCGGGCGCGTTCGAACAACTGGCGGCACAGGCCGTACTAGCGTCGCAGCCCGATGGCTACATGCTTTGGTTAGGCACGGCTGGTGCTTTGACGATGGGGCCGGGTGTGCGAACTGACATCCCCTACGATGTGATCAAGAACTTCACACAGGTTGCCAGGATCGGAGAGGTTGAAGCTGTCCTTGCCGTCCGCAACGAGCTGCCAGTCAACTCCCTTCCCGAATTGGTCAGTTACGCCAAGGCCAATCCGAACAAATTGTTCTTCGCGACTGCGGGGGTTGGATCGGGCAACCATCTCCTGACCGAATACATCATGAACGTGACGGGCATCAAGATGACGCATGTGCCGTTCAAGGGTGATGTCGACGTGGCCCGGGAGCTGACTGCGGGTACCGTTGACTTCGGCATCCCGGTTGCGGCGCAGGCGGTTCCTTTCGTGAACGAGAAGAAGTTCAAAGCCATCGCTGTTACAGGAACGCAACGCTTGAAAGCGCTGCCTAATGTGCCGACGATGGGCGAGGGCGTCGACGCGCTGAAGTCCTCCGGTGTCTACTCCGTGTATGCGCTGCTGGGGCCAGCCGGCCTTCCCGCACCCGTAGTCAAAGTCCTGAATGATGCGCTCAACAAGGTTGCTCAGATGCCGGAGGTGTCGCAAAGGCTTGACGGCATCTATGTCAAAGCGACCACGTCCGCGCCGAACGAGGTCCGTCAGTACCTTGAAGTCGAGGGCAACAAATGGCGGGAACTCGGTAAGAAATTGAACATCAAGTTCAACTGAATTTCCTCCATGCATCAAGACTCATCGCAGTGGGACGACATCGTCATCGGGGCAGGCAGCGCTGGCTGTGTCGTCGCAGCGCGCCTCAGTGAGAACACTTCACGACGCGTACTTGTGCTGGAGGCCGGCCCGCGAGACGTCTGGCTCATGAAGCCGTTCGGTCTTAGCTACTACCTTGACTTCTCCCGCTACGAGTGGGGATTCTGGTCCCAGCCCGATTCGACGCGGAACATGCGAACTGACCATTGGCGGCGCGGACGTGTGGTCGGTGGAAGCGGCACCATCAACGGGATGAACTACGTGCGCGGCGCCCGCGCCGATTATGACCGGTGGGCCGCCATGGGCAACGTCGGTTGGTCGGCCGACGAAGTCATGCCTTTGTTCCGCGACATGGAACGTTGCGAACCGGGCTACCACGCGCCGCCCGACTACGCCATCCGCGGGAACTCAGGGCCGTTGCCTATTCGCGAGGTGCGGCACTGCCACCCGCTCACCGAGGCATTTCTTAAAGCTGCACAGCTGGCCGGAATTCCTCAAACGCCCGACTTCAATGGTGCGCAACAAGAAGGGGTCGGCTACGGGCAGTTCAATCAGCGCCGGGGGATGCGAGTCAGTTCGGTCGATGCCTGGCTTAAGCCGGCGCTGCGGCGACCAAACCTGCAACTGATCACGGACGCGCTCGTCAAAAAACTGCTGGTTAACAATGGCCGCATCGAGGGGGTCACCTACGAGCGCGATGGCGTCGTAAGCCAGGTGAGGGCGGGGCGTGTGATCCTTTGTGGAGGGGCGATCAACACGCCTCAGTTGTTGATGTTGTCGGGCATTGGCGATGGGCATGATCTGCAGTCACTTGGCATCGATGTCGCATTGCACACGCCGGGTGTGGGTCGTAACTTGATGGAGCATCCCCTCATTAGGCCGACTTGGCGCGTGAAAGGGGCGAGCTACAGCCCCACGAACAACATGTTGCGGATGGCCGGCTTTGGCGCCAAGTTCTTGCTGACCGGACAAGGTCCGCTCGCGACCATCACGGAAGCCATGGCATTCCTGAGAACTTCACCTGCCGAAACCATGCCGGACGTGCACATGCTGTTTTCGGTTGCAGGCGCTGTCAACGATGACGAACGAAAGTTCTACAAGAGCCTCAAAGTTCTTCCGTACCCTTCGTTCTCGATGGTGCTAGACAAGAGTTACCCCCTTAGCCGAGGCACGGTCCGGCTCGCCAGTCCTGATCCAAAGGCAGCGCCATTGATCAATCCCAACCTTTTGGCGGACCACAGGGATGTGGAAACTTTGGTGAAGGCGATGGGCATCGTGCGTCGAATTGTCTCCATGTCGCCGTTGGCCGAGATGGTGTTGGACGAAGTCGAGCCGGGCGCACATGCGACATCCGAAGCAGCGCTGGTTGAGTATGTGAAATCACGCACAGGGCTGGCGTACCACGCGTCGGGCACTTGCAGGATGGGCGTCGACGAAATGGCGGTGGTGACGCCAGACCTGAAGGTCAAAGGCCTTGAAAACCTCTGGATTGCCGATGCATCGGTGATGCCCGACCTCATCAGCGGAAACATTAATGCGGCATGCATGATGATTGGCGAAAAGCTTGGCCGACAACTAGTTAACTGATCCGATGAAGCGTGGAGAAAATTTCGACTACGTCATCGTGGGTGGCGGCTCAGCCGGATGCGTGCTCGCCGCACGACTGAGTGAAGATCCGGACGTTCGGGTCCTCCTTCTAGAAGCTGGCGGACCAGACTGGCACCCCTACATTCAGATTCCACTTGGCGTAGGACGCATCCGTCAGAAAGGGCTGTTCGATTGGGGCTATCTGAGTGAACCGCAGTCTAATCTTGGGAATCGAGTCATTGAGTTGAAGCGCGGAAAAGTCCTCGGCGGCTCATCGTCTATCAATTTCATGGCCCACAACAGGGGCAGTCGTGGTGACTACCAACGGTGGGAACGGCTTGGCGTCACGGACTGGTCATACGACAAGCTGTTGCCTTACTTCAAACGACTCGAAACCTGGCACGGTGGAACTGCTGAACATCGTGGAGATGCTGGACCGGTTGGAATAACGTACACGTGCCAAGGTGACCCAATTGGCCTCGCTGTTCTGGAGTCGGCCCGAGCAGCGGGACATCCTATCTTCGATGACATCAATGGCCCTGAGCCGCTGGGGTTTGGCCTTGCGCAGTCAGCGATCGATGGGGGGCGGCGTTCGAGTGCATCTCGCGCGTACCTGCGGCCTGTTCGTTCCCGCAGAAACCTGACCGTCCGGACCCGGGCTCTAAGTACGCGGATCCTTTTCGAACGAAAGGTGGCCGCGGGAATACAGTATTCGCACGGAGGCTCAGTCCACAAGGTCCGAGCTGATCGAGAGGTCATCCTGTGTGGCGGAGCGTTCATTTCGCCCCAGTTGCTGCTGCTTTCGGGCATAGGCAATGCGTCTGAGCTGAATCGCTTGGGCATCGAATGTGTTCAGCATTTGCCAGGCGTCGGTGAAAATCTGCAAGACCATCTGTCGATACCGCTGGAGTATCGGCGCATCGGTGAAGAAAGCCCGCTGCATCGGATGTTGCGCGCAGATCGGCTGATCCCCGCCTTGGCCAATGCAATCTTTGCGGGAAAAGGAACGGCGACCGTCCTGCCCGGAGGCGTCAACGCAATTCTTCGCTCGCGTCCTGGCAGTGAGCCGGCTGATCTGCAGGTGCTGTTTGGTGCGGGAGCTCTCGAGGCTAAGCCCTGGTTTCCTGGCTTCAACGAATGGAAGGATCTCTTCTATCTACGCCCGATCGTTTCGCGCC